>DAOVYP010000508.1 GCA_030635565.1 Spirochaeta sp.
ATGCCGTCGAACGCCTGTTTATCCAGTTCTGTGAGCCCGTCAACCTTGTCGAATGCGATGACGGTGTAATTCCCCTCATGCCAGTTGATGAGATTCACAGGGTATGGGTTACCGAGAAAATCCCGGACATCGGGATGAAGGGGATATGCGGCTCTCCACTCGGCATCGGAGCTATAGTCGGATTTCCGGGCGTCAACTATTCTTTCCTGCCGACGGGAATGCCAGATGGGCGCATCGGTATCACGGCCGACCTGGATGCGGCCGCTGGACATCAGCGTCCCACCCAGGCTGCGGAAAACCTGACCGGTCAGTGCTGAGGCGTCCCTGCCATCCTTGGAATCGGCTAAAGCGATGAAGACGCCCCTCCATCCATCGGCAAGAATGAGCCGTGCAGTCCGCTCGTCAATATCACCGTCCCGGGCTATCTTTTCCAGATCCTTGAGGACGTAATGGCGGAACTGATCGATGCCTTCCAATCGTTTGTCCAGCTGCCGACGTTCGGTGACGTCGAGAAGCCAGATCATCCAGCCGACTTCTGATTTACGGCTGCGGACGGCGAAGTGTCTCTTTAATACCGGGCTTTCGAGCTCGATAACCCGGCCTGACATTTCGGCATCGGCCAGATATGAAGGAACTGCCTGGGGATTCCCCCCGAAGAGTCGGGAGAGACTGTCGATTTGTTCGCGTTCCAGATATTCCGCCGGCCGGCCGGAGGTCACCAGAAAATTCCCATTATCATCACAGATGAATGAGGGCTCATCACGTTCCATCGAGATGGACAGGAGTTTCTCGTTGTTCCGGTTCCGGTAGCTGAGCCATGCACGGGTGAACACCTGGACCAGAACGGGAACAATGAAGGGCACAAATGAATAGAAGGGCATGCCGATCTGCAGGAGATTGATGAGTATACCCACGAAGAGGCCGATGACATAGATGGCCGGATTGATCAGTTCCCTCCACAGGCATTGCATGAAGATGGCGAACTTCGACACAGGAGGATCAGGTCCTTTTACCGTAGGCGATGAGATTGTTGAATGCCTCGGCCAGGCCGGGATGGGGGAATATGGTCTCCTTCAGATCGGCGACGGTGAGGCCGCCGGCCATGGCCAGCTGCAGCATTGTGGCCAGCTCGCCCCCTTCCATCCCCAGGACTGCCGCGCCGAGGATGTGCCCGTCGTCAGGAGATGCCAGGATTTTCATCAGGCCGCCGGTTTCCCCGGTTTCCAGGGCCCGGGCTACCCAGGTGAAGGGAATGGAATACACATCGGCGGCAATACCGGCGGCAGCGGCTTCTTTCTCGGACAGACCGATACGGCCCAGCTGAGGATCGGTGAATACGGTATAGGGGACAGGCCGGCCGGAAATACCGGTTCGCAGAGGTTTGCCGCCGGGCGAACCGTCGGGTGAGCCGTTGGCGGTGCCGAACCAGGTGTCCCGCAGGATTCGGTAATCGTCGTAGGCGATGTGGGTGAAGGACGGGCCGCCCTTGCAGTCACCGACAGCCCAGACACCCTCGGCGGTGGCGGCCAGATTATCGTCGACGGCGATGAATCCCCGCCTGTCGGTCTCGATACCGGCGCTTTCCAGGCCCAGATCGCCGGTGTTCGGGCTGCGACCGACGGCGATGAGGAGAAGATCGCCGGAAATGGAAGACTCGCCCTTTCCCGCCGACCGGCCGGGAGTCGGCTGCAGATTCAAGGTGAATCCTCCGCCGGAGTCCACAGAGTCCGGTTCGACACGATCCGGGCAGGCCCCGGTGATGATGCGGAGACCCTCGGCGGCGAGAACCTTCTCCATTTCCCGGGCCACATCCTCGTCTTCCCGGGAGAGCAGGTGCTCTCCCCGATGAACGATGGTCACCTCGCAGCCGAAGCGGTGGAACATCTGACCGAACTCCAGACCGATGTAGCCGCCGCCCAGAACAACCAGGTGCCGGGGAAGCGCATCGATGGTCTGTATACCCGCAGAATCGACCCAGTTGATCGAATCCAGTCCCTGAATGTCCGGAATAAGGGAGCGGCCGCCGACATCCAGGACGATACGTTGGGCTTTGATACGTCTGGAGGATAAGTCTGTCGTCTCACCGGAGCTGATTTCAAGTTCTCCGGGGTCGATGAAGCGCGCATGCCCCTCGATGTAGTCGATACCTTCGGTTTC
>DAOVYP010000553.1 GCA_030635565.1 Spirochaeta sp.
AGGAAGTCTCGGAAATCAGGGAACAGCCGGATTTCATCGCTTTCCTTGAAGCGGTGAGCTGTGAGCTTCAGCAGCGCTGGAACGATGCGGAATCTCCGGATCACCGGCGTTCGGCATTGGAAACCGAATGGCTCAGGAACGCCAGAATAAGGGCCGAAAGCCTGAATCTGCCCGTACCTCTCATCCTCAGGGGCCTTTATTCCTCTATGGGTACTCACTGATGCGGAAACTCATTCGGCGGGCACTGAAAAGCCTCGACCGCCTGAATCATGAAAGGCTGCACAACCTGGTTCAGGAGCTGGTGAAGGATAACGAACAGCTGGAGATGGTTCTCTCCTCCATACCCGTCGGCGTTCTTGTAACCGGTCCCGACCATCGGGTCATCATGATAAACAACCCGGCCAGAAGGATGCTCCCCCTATCTTGCTCGGACCCGGTGGATCAGTCGGCCTGGGAGGTTATCGCGTCGGCGGATCTTTCCAATTTTGTCCGGGCCTCTCTGGAATCAGACCGGGGTGCGCCGATGAGGGATTTTCCGATACGGCATCGAGACCGGGATCTCATCCTGAGCTGCGGTATCCTCCCCCTGGTGAATCGCGGCAGAATTATGGGGAGCTTGCTCTATATCGAAGATGTCACTGATGTCAGGGCGGAGGAAGCCAGATTCAAACGGGCCGAGGGATTGGCGTCTCTCACCACAATGGCCGCAGGGGTGGCTCATGAAATCAAGAATCCTCTGGCCTCCATGAGTATCCATCTTCAGCTGATGAGGCGGCAGATGCATGGAGAATGTGCCAGCCCCGAAGAGCTGCAGGAATCCCTGGAAATTCTCGAGGAGGAAACCGAACGTCTGAACAACATTGTTTCAGATTATCTTTTCGCGGTCCGGCCCCAGGATTCCCGGCCTCTTCCAGCCGATATCAATGCCTTGATTACAGAACTGGTGCAGTTTTTACGTTACGAGATGGAGGATGCTCATGTCCGCGTTCTGGCGTTGCTTGATAAATCCATTCCGTCCATTCCGCTGGATGAGGGCGCGATGAAGAGAGCGCTGCTGAACCTCATCAAGAACGCCATAACCGCCATGCCCGAGGGCGGGGAGCTTCGACTGCAGACCCGGAGAGACGGTGATAACGTCCTGATTGAAGTCAGTGATACCGGTGTGGGCATTCCGGAAGAGCTGCATGGAAAGATTTTTGAACCATACTTCACCACCCGGGACACGGGCTCGGGTCTTGGACTTACCGTCGTTTACAAAGTGGTGAGGGAACACGGTGGAGACCTTCATATGGACTCACAACCCGGGCGGGGCACGACGTTCCGAATCTCAATACCCGTTCCCCAGAGTGAACGGAAACTCCTTTCTGGAGGGGACTCATGACATTCAGGATACTCGTCGTCGACGATGAGAAGAATATCCGTTCCGGACTGGCCAGAGCACTGGTGATGGACGGGTATGAAGTGGTTCAGGCCGAGGACGGGCAGGAAGCACTCAAGACGATGTTGAAAACCGAGATAGATCTCATCATTGCCGATCTGAGGATGCCGAAGGTTTCCGGGGATGAGCTTCTCAAAAAAGTGGTTTCCGCCTATCCCACCGTCCCGGTAATCATACTCACCGGGCATGGTACAGTGGACAATGCGGTTCAGGCCATGCGCAACGGAGCATATGATTTTCTCACCAAACCGGTGAATCTTGAACGCCTCGGACTTCTGGTTAAGAGGGCTCTGGGACGCAGGGAGTTGGCACGAAAACATCAGGAACTCCAGGCCGAGGTCAACAGGCTGGAGAAACGCAGGAGCGGCGCCGAGATACTCGGCAAAAGCGCTCCCATGCACCGGGTTTTCGAGCTGATTGAGCAGGTGGCCCCGACCAGGGCGACCGTCCTGATAA
>DAOVYP010000232.1 GCA_030635565.1 Spirochaeta sp.
CCGGGACTCCATCTCACAGGATGACAAGGAAATCCGTGGAGAGTTGATACTCTATGCTTCGGTGACCGCTACATACGGAGTACTGTCCGATCTTTTCACCCGTTTTCGGACTCTTCACCCCGGGGTGCACCTTCATCTTGAGACCGGAGATTCCGCCAACGCCCTTGATAAGGTGCTCGATGGCTCCGCCGATATCGCGGTTGCGGTCCGACCGGCAAACCTGCCCGGTAATGTACAGTTTCTCACTGTGACCACGACGCCTCTTGTTTTCATCGGGCCGGTGGTGTCCTGTGATGTTGCAGCCATGATCGATCAGAACCCGATTCCATGGCATTCCACTCCGATCATTCTTGCCGAACAGGCTCTTTCCCGCCGGCGGGTTGAGGAATGGTTTCGCCGCCGGCGAATCCGACCAAACGTCTACGCCGAGGTTGGCGGACACGAGGCCATCCTGGCGATGGTTCGTCTCGGATGCGGTGTCGGAGCCGTGCCTGAAATCGTGATCGACAACAGCCTGTTCAAGGACGATGTTCGCAAACTCGACGTCGAACCCTCACTTCCGCCATACGAGGTTGGACTCTGTGTTCATAAGCGAAAGATCAGCTCCCCGGTGGTTAATGCCTTCTGGAAGGCCGCCGGGTAGGCTTTTGTATGTGGTGAGAGCTATCGGACCCGGAGAACTGGATAATATATAAAACCCCGTTTCATCCATTGACATAATCTTCCCGGTAGTGAGTATTTATCCACAGACGGCCCACCTCGGTTGTCTGTGGAGGTGTGTTATCAATATCATGGGAAATGCTCTGGTCGGCCAGTCCGGCGGACCGACAAGCGTCATCAATGCCAGTCTTCAGGGTATCATCCGCAGTGCCAAGGCCGGCGATGCCATTGAAACTCTTTACGGAATGAAGTTCGGCATAAACGGCTTCATGGCCGGAAATCTGGTCAATTTGAGCGCTCAAAGCGACTCCATTGTGGACGGACTCTCCGGAACACCCTCATCGGCCCTGGGTTCCTCACGATACAAGCTGAAAGACGAAGATCTTCCGAAGATACGGGATGTACTGGAAAAAAACGATATCCGCTTCATTTTCCTCATCGGAGGCAACGACACCATGGACACTGTCCACCGGGTGGAAGCCTACTGCAGGAATCACGGGTATAACCTGAACGGCATTGGTATCCCCAAGACGGTGGATAACGACCTTTACGGTACCGATCACACCCCCGGCTATCCCTCGGCTGCGAGGTACAATGCCCTGAGTGTCCAGCAATCCGGCCGCCTGGCCCGGGACATGCAAAAGGTTGACAGTTTCGTCATCTATCAGACCATCGGCCGTGAAGCCGGATGGCTGGCCGCCGCAACAGCTCTGGCACGTAAACAGGACGGCGATCCACCCCACCTCATCTACTGTCCGGAGCGCCCTTTTCACAAGGTTGAATTCCTCGAGGATGCCAAAGCAAGTATAGCCGAACTGGGCTATGTCAGCGTCGTGGTAAGCGAAGGGATCAAGTATCCCGACGGAACCCCGGTGAGCGCTTCGGAGAAGCAGGACAAGTTCGGAAACGTGGAATTCGGAGCCATGGGCGGATCAAGTGCCGGGCTCAACATTCACCGTATCCTTGCCGATGCCACCGGTCTCAGAGGAGAATTCCAGATAACCGAATCCCTCCCCATGTGTGCTATCGACAGGGCTGAACCGTCGGACATCGAACGGGCCGCCGGCTGCGGCGCCGAGGCCGTCCGTCTGGCTTCTTCCGGTGATTCCGGATATATGGTGACCATCACCCGGGATGGATCCGGCAGGTTCGGATACGGAAAGGCCCCTCTCTCGGATGTGGCGGTGCGGGCCAGGGAAATGCCGCCTGAAATGATCAATGAACGGGGCAACGACGTTACCGGGGCCTTCATGAAATATGCCCGGCCCCTGATCAGTCCCTTACCTGATTACGTATCCCTGGAGAACATCCGGTGAGCAACAATCAGGTGAGCCGTCATCCGAAAAACCTTCTGATTATCCAGGCTCACCCGGACGATGCCGAGGCCTGGTGCGCGGGAACCCTGGCCTTGCTGGCCGACAGGGGATGGAAAATTACCATCGCCACCATGACCGCCGGCGGTATGGGCAGTTACTCGATGAGCGAGAGGGAGACGGTAAGTGTCAGGCAGAAGGAAGCCGCCGCGGCTGCCGGTGCGATCGACGCCGATTACTACTGCTTTAATCGACGGGACGGCTACCTGTTTGATGACGAAGCGATCCGGATCGAGGTGGTCACACTGATCCGCCGGGTGAAGGCCGGGGTAGTGATTACACACCCACCCTTCGACTATCATAACGATCATCGAATCACCCATGACATTGTAGACGCCGCCACAATGGTATCCACCCTGCCCAATGTTCCTTCAGATGAAGATCCCTTGCTTTGGACGCCTGTCTTCTATCACGAGATGCCCATGAACCTCACCGACTTCCTGGGTAACCCGGTCCCCGAGCCTCACTTCTTTATGGATATCAGCGGCAAACCCATGGAAAAGAAGATGGAAATGCTCACCCATCACAAATCCCAGCAGAACCTGATGCGGCAGATGATGGGTATGGAGGATTTTTTCGGTGAGATGAAGAGATTTAATGCCGAGCTGGGCGACATGATCGGCGTCGAACATGCCGAATGCTATTGGCAGCACCTGGGCGGCGGATTCCCCAGGGAACCGATAATTCAGGATGAACTTTCAGAATTAATCCATCATAGAAAAGGATACACACATGAACACGACTGACGAAAAGTACACCCGTTTCGCCCTATGCCGGGAAATGCTGGAAACCCCGGAAATAATGCGCCGTTTTGACCCCGCCGCATATGTTCAGCTGGCGAATCTGATGAAGGGCGCAACGGCTCTCATGCTCACCGGCGAGGGCTCAAGCCGTCTGTTCCCGGCCAAACGGGCCATAGCGGCCGCCCTTCGCAATTCCGGTAGCACCGTCCCGGTGACTGAAGGCGCCACCCAGGCCTTGGAGTACGACCTGTCCTCTTATGGCGTCCTGGGCGCCTCCAACTCCGGTCGTACCCGTGAACTGGTCCGGCTGTTCAAAAACCTTAAGATGAAGGGCCATAAAAAACTCGGCAGCGTCATCGCCAATTCGGGAACGCCCCTGGAGGAAGCTTCCGATACCACATTGATTCTGGGCTGCGGCAGGGAAAATGCCGTGGCCGCCACCAAGAGCGTCGTCGAACAGGCCATGGCCTGGCAGGCGGTCTGCACATCCCTGGACGGCCGCTCCTTTCCCGATATCTCGGAGGGAGCCGGGGCTTTTGCCGAAGCCCTCGCCATCCCGGTTCCCGAAGCATTCAGTAAGGCCATGGCCGAATCACGGACCATATTCTTCGCTGGTCGGAACGACGGCGTGGCCGAAGAGCTCACCCTGAAAACAAATGAAATCGTCCGTAAACCCTCAGACTACCTCGAAGGCACCTATGCCGCCCACGGTATCGAGGAAATCATGAGTGAAAATGACGCGGTTATCCTCATCGATCCCTTCCCCGAAGAAGAGGCGAAGTTCAGGAAATGCCTGGTTGATGGTGTGAGCGCCACCGTATTTGCCATTGCGGACAGAGACACTCTCTTCCCCACCCTGCGGGTTCCCGCCCGGGGCGATTGGAAGGAGTACGTCCTTCTGGCCGCCGGATGGAACCTCCTGGTAGAGGCCGGTATCACCGCCGGAATCAATCTGGATAAGCCTGAGCGTGCCCGGAAAGTCGGCAACGAAGTGGACTGATGCATGAGAACGACATTCACCATCGGGAAAGGGTCTCGGTCTGATCGATATGCATCTGCTGGCAGCCGCTTATATTGAATCCTGTGACTTGTGGACTCTGGACAAGAAATTGAACACCGCCGCAAAGAGCCTGCGGCGGGTCGGAAAATGACCCGAAATTGACTTATTTAGGAAGAGCCTTGCTGGATATAATCAAACCCATGAGTGATATTCGCCTGGTTCCCATGGATCATCTCGGTTTTGATTTTACAGATGACGGCTCCCTGCGGGGACTCCCTTTCGGCACCGATGATGAAGATTGGCGCAATTTGACAGTCGCTGAAGTCATCACCCTTGAAAACGGCGGCTGCAGCGCCGATGACTGGGATAACATCCGGGTTCTTGAAGGATTCAACTCTGTGCTGATTACCGACTGTCGGTTTTACGGTAAGGTAAGAATCGGCAGACTCTCCAATTCCTATCTCGAGTATCACGATCTTCGGCTTCCCGTGGGCCTGCGCTCCTGTACCGTAGTTTCCTGCGATATCGGCGATGATGTGGCTCTGCATAATATCGACTACATGGCCCACACCGTCGTGGAAAAACGCTGCATCATCTTCAACGTCAACGAGCTGATAACCACCGACCACGCAAAATTCGGAAACGGCGTCGTGATGGAGGGTGAAAACGAAGACGTGCGGATCTGGCTGGAAATCGCCAACGAAAACGGCGGCAGGAAAGTCCTGCCTTTTGATGGTATGCTCCCGGCCGATGCCTGGATCTGGTCCAAGTACCGGGATGATGAGGCCCTGATGGACCGATTCGTCGAAATGACCGGCAAGGTGAGGGATTC
>DAOVYP010000117.1 GCA_030635565.1 Spirochaeta sp.
CCACAAACCATCTGCTTTCTGTTGGTTGTTGCCTGTATTTTTTACAGCGACCTGAATCAGGGTTATTGACAACAATTTAAAAAATACCATTCTTAAATATCCTCCAGTATTTGGTCTAAAAGTTATTTTCTTATACAATAATAAAATAACATTTCTAAAGGTCTGGGTAATTGTAAAAATCGGGGATTTTTGAAATTACCTTATTGATATGATCCGGCAGCCGGTCAGAGCCTGGTATATGCCTTCTGGGCTGGATTACGGAAATCCATCCTCTATGGACTCACCACGGGTACTTTGACTATAATAGCTTCGCAAAAGCTGTAGTCGCCCTATTGTGAGGGTGCTATCACCAAACTACCCGCATTGCAGGAAGTTGTTGTAATAAGTAATTGAGGCGAACATGATAAAAAAGAAATCCAGCATCCCCCTTGAAAATCTTGTATCCACAGATAAGAACATGTATGAACTCACCAACGCCGCGATTCATCGTGCCAAGCAGATCAGCATGACGGGATCTGATGAGTTGGAGTCGACGGGGGGCAAGATTGTCTCTCTGGCCATCAAGGAGATTGTGACCGAAGAGGTGCAGTATAACATCAAGCAGGATTGAACCGCCGAAGGTTATCCTTCTCTTCGGACCAACGAGCGTCGGTAAGACCGCGCTGCTCGACCTGCTGTTCTCCGGTCGGGCGGAGGTGATCAGTGCCGACGCTCTTCAGGTTTATAAACAACTTGACATCGGCACTGCCAAACCGGAAGCTGAAATCCTCTCCCGCTTACCGCATCATCTTATTGATCTCATTGATTACACAAGGAATTTCAACGTCGGAGAATTCTGCCTTCGAGCCGATCGATGCATCAGAATCATTCTGGATCGTAGTCTCCTGCCGGTAATTTCAGGTGGAACCGCCTATTACCTCAAGGCCTGGCTCCTGGGACTGCCTGAAACTCCCATATCCGATCCGATACTTCGGACTGATCTGGAACGGAGATGGGCAGGAGAGAGCGACGAAGCCCTCAGGGAGGAGGTTAATCGTATCGATCCGGTCAGTGCCGGTCGAATCGGAAATCGGGACCGTTACCGCTTTCTTCGGGTCCTGGAAGTCTATGCTCAGACCGGCCGTCCCCTGTCAGAATTTCCCGTTTCCAGGGAACCTCGTAAGGACTACCGGGTACTGTCAATCGGACTCCGTCGTGAAAGGACGGAACTTTACCGGCGCATTGAGCAGAGGGTTGACCTGATGCTGAAAGCCGGCCTGGCTTCGGAGGTGGCCGACCTGCGTGAACAGGGTGCCCGGCGGGAAGATCCCGGCATGAAGGCCATCGGGTACCGGGAATGGTTCGGAGGAGAGGGAGAAGACGACCCGACGGTCGAACGGGTCAGGCAGCTCATCACCCGTAACTCCCGGCGTTATGCCAAACGACAGATGACTTTTTTCGCCTCCCTCCCGGATGTACGATGGTTCGATGCCGGTAAAGATGTCGATATCACCGGCGGAATTGCGGATACTGTCAGAGAATTTCTCGCAGATGATAGTTAACCTGCTCTGGAAGCTGCTCACTTGACCAAGAAGCTCCCGATGGGGATAATCCATAAACGCTCATCCGGGCCGGTATGATGCCGGTAGCGGAATATTAACTGAGGAGACGCGAAAGTGCCCTGCGGACGAAAGCGCAAAAGAAAAAAAATCGCCACCCACAAACGGAAGAAGAAACTCAGGAAGAACAGGCACAAGAACAAATAGTTGCCGGGTTCAAGCCTCAATTCGTCACTCTATCGAACGGCGGTCACCCGTAATGCGTGACCGCCTTTTCATGTTCAGAGATTCATATTGACCTCCAGCACCCTCACCGGTGACCGACGAAGTTAGCGCCACTTCAACATTCAGCGACGTTTGATCACCAGAATCTGAAGGGGTACTGGTATAACATCGCTTCCCGAGAAGTCCTTCAGTTCCCCGATGATATCAGCAATGATTTCATCTGCTTTTCTACCTGTTGAGGCTTGAAAAGCTGCGGCGAACCTCCCCAGTTCCAGTGAGTCTCCACCCGGAGATTTCAGATCGAGAATCGAGGGTGTATAAGCGACGACCGTATCACCGCTCGACATGGAAATATTCAGAGTCCGCAGCCCCCGAGAGCCGAATTGACGGCTTCCCAACGGAGGATTTGACACCCTTCCTTCGGCCGGCTTAAGAGATATCACCTTTCCACCTGCGTGCCGTTTCAACAGCATAGGCGGTAAAGAGAGTGGCAGGAACACCAGTTTATCGCTTCGGAAACGTCCTATGACACCTATCATGGTTTTTTCCGCGGCACCGGCGGCGGAAACAATCTTTCTGTGAACGGTTCTTACGATTCGCGGCAGAGTTATTCCAGGTTTGAAACAGCGGGTAAGCTCACTTCGAACCAGATGAGAGAAAATCAGGGATTCCAGGCTGTCTGAGCCGGAATCCATGAATGAATATCCGGTCAACCGCCGTCCTTCTGAAATATAAATGTCATGGAATCCTGTTGCAGGGTGGGTTGCACCCTGCCTTGCTGAGGCCAGGTCCCAATCCGGATCCCAGGGTATTGACTCCGGAAACAGGGAAGAACGAATGCTTCTCGCCAGCAATTTCTCATCATCACGAATTGATGCGGGATGCTGCACAGGGTCATCCAGTACCTCAGGCTCCTCCAATTCTTCCAATTCTTCAAGATCTTCCAGCTCCTCAGGCTCTTCCTTCCCGGGAATCACAATAACTTTATGTTCACGACTCATGATGATCGGCAGGGCTACAAGAAGAGAGGCCGGAAGTCCCATGGAAATGAATGCCGAATGCACCTGGCTGATCGGACTGCCGGAGAAAAACACGGCTGCCGACGGAGTTGCAGCGGCCAATATCATTAACAATGAGCCGATCCTGCCGGGGTGCCCTGAGATGGTGTGATAAAGCCAGAGGACGAAAGCGGTACCGAAGCAGATCAGGATGTACCAGGGCAGAGGATCGAATATAAATAAGTAATGAAAACGTTCGGGGATGAACGGATAGCCGATCAATGGAAGAATAAGCCATAAAGAGAGTCCGATTGCAAGAAAAAGATCAATAATGGTGATTAATGAATGGTCCCGCCCACCCGAGGAGGACACAGATTTCCTCCAGAAACTTAAAGCTAAAGGCAGGGCTGCTCGAACCGCAACCGCCGGGATAATCCAGGGAACAAGGGGGGAGAAGCCTGGTATGGATACCAGTACAGGCTCAAGAAATGTGATGGTGATGAAGAAACCGAACAGTGCCAGGACTCCGTCGGAGGGCTGCTTACGGTTGAAATAGCCGGCAAGTCCACCGATGAAGAGTATTATCCCCAGCAGGACTGAGAGAGTCGGCAGGCCAAGCAGTTTCAGGGTGATGATAACCTGGCGGTGTCGGAGTATGTCCCTGTTCCCGATTTCCACGGGACCCGGTAAATCCGCATATCCCCGGCGCAAATAGGACTTCATAAGGATGGTGAGGATACCCGAGGTCTCCGCCGGTAAAGAGATGAGATGCGGTATGGGAGACGATGGGTACCACCATGGTGGCCCGGAACCGGACTCCGCCAGTTTGTCTTCGTTCCACCAGACTGTCCAGCCGAGAGATGTACCTTTCAACAGCAATGCGTCATCACCCGTATCAACAGGAATCTGCAATTTTAGCCAGAACCAGCCTTCATTATCGATAATCAGGCCTTCAAGATCGGAAAAACCTTCAAGGCTCTGAAAATATGATACGGCGTCGATATCGGGATTTGCGGATGCAGCAGCAGGGGCGAATGTCCATGCAGAGGCCCATAGCGATGAACTCAGGATGAAAAGAAATAGGGTTGTAGCCTTGCGGTGCACGAAATAATCCTTCTGAAGACAGGGTGCTATGTCCATTCTATCGACATGAGTTAAACTAAAGTATATAATAAATTTGCAGTGAACTTTCGGGCCAGAAAGAGACAAATTCAGTCCGCGCGGAAAACCTGAATATTAAAATTCGGCGATGTTTTCAAATTATTGAATCTTGCAAATGCATTATTCCGGCAAGCGTAGCTTGTCGCAGAGCCGATTTGAGAAGCCTCACATCCGTGTCCGATTCGTAGGATAAAGAAAGTCCGAAAGCGCAAAAAGACTATTGACGTAAGTACTTAAGGGACTTGCCTCTACTATCAAGGACTGTTTTCACAACATGACATTTGAAGAATTCGGATTTGAAGAAAGAATCCAGAAAGGAATCGATGAGGCCGGCTTTAAAGCGCCCATGCCCGTTCAGGCACAATGTTTTCAGCTTCTCATCAAGGATCATCGCGACGTTTATGCACAATCCCAAACCGGAACCGGCAAGACTGCGGCATTTCTCCTCGGAATCTTCCAGCTGTTGCTGATGGAGGAGAAATACAAGGATCAGAAAGCCCTTGTCGTCGTTCCTACCAGAGAACTGGCGGTTCAGATTGAGCGTGAAGGCAAGGTGCTTGGCAAGTATCTTGATTTCAATATCGGTTCAGTTTACGGCGGTGTGGGCTACGGTGCTCAGGAAAGGATGCTTGAAAATGGTGTAGACATTCTGATCGGAACCCCGGGCCGGCTTATCGATTTCAGCAAACAACGTAAAATCAATATGAAGGATTTCGGATTTCTGGTGATCGACGAGGCCGATCGTCTCTTCGATATGGGATTTCTTCCGGATTTGAGAAAAATTCTGAAAAGCATGAAACCTTACAACGAGAGGCATACGCTTCTTTTCAGCGCTACTCTGAACGCAAGAGTCGGCAATCTGGCCTGGGAATATATGAACGATCCGGGTGAAGTGATTATCGAACCCGAAAAGGTTACCGTTGATTCCGTCACACAAGAGCTGTATCACGTCGGAAAAGACGAGAAAATGAAACTTCTACTGGGCATCCTGAAGCGTGATAATCCAGAGAATGCGGTAATCTTCACCAACACCCGGCACAATGCCTGGGAAGTGGCCAAGCGTCTGGAAGTGAATGGTTATGCAGTTGTATTCCTCATGGGCGACCTTCCCCAGTCCAAGCGGTTGAGAATCGTCGATGAGGTAAAGAACGGCCATCACAAGTACCTTGTCGCTACAGATGTCGCGGCTCGGGGGCTGCACATCAATGAACTTGATATGGTAATCAACTATGATGTCCCCCTCGAGGCCGAGAGTTATGTCCACCGGATCGGCCGGACAGCACGGGGCGGCCGGGAAGGCAGAACGGTCACAATGGCATGTGAAGAATTTGTCTACGGTCTGGGTCCCATTGAGAAGCTGCTGGGAAACAAAATCCCTGTCAGTTGGGCCGATGAGAACCTCATGGTGGATGACCAGAGTACCGGGATGAGATTCCCGCCTCAGGATCGATACCGGGAAATCGGCGGCGGCCGCAGCGGTGATCGACAGGGGGGCAGGGGTTTCAGAGGACGTGACGGTCGAGGCGATCGCAGACCCGGAGACGACCATAGAACCAGAGATGACCGTAAACCCGTAAACGAGCGACCCGAAAGCAGCGTAAGTGGAACCCGTGGTCCCAGGGGCGGGAGAGGTCCATCCAAAGGTAAGAAGCACCTGGATCCCAGAGCTGCCAAAATTCAATCGGTTGTTTCTTCCATAGCCGGTGGCAGCGTGGATGATATCAGCAGCAAGAATGAAGATCGGAATGAAAAGAGGCGGGCCGATATCCGTTCCGACCGCTCCCGATCGGACAAATCCCGGAAAGAAGATAACAAACAGCGTTCATCACCACCCGTGAAGAAGGGCTCCAGCGACCGTAAACCGACAAAAGCCGCTGAAAACGAAAGGGTAAATTCGGGTAACAGCGTAGATGAAAGGCTGGCGTACTACCGTAAGAAATACGGTGAGGATTTCCAGCTGAGTGAATCCGCCGACATTTCCGGCGGCGGCAGGAAAAAACGAAAAAGATCCACCGGCAAATCAGACCAGGACAGAAACAAAAAGCAGAAAAACAATTTTCGACGTGATGGTCGGGATAATAAATCCCAGCCCAAACCAGAAACCGGCAAGGACTCGGGACAAAATTCCAAGAAGGAAAAGAAAGGCCTGTTCGGTCGATTATTCAGCAAATAGTCCTGGTGTCGTGTCAACCGAAAGATGTCGCTTTGCAGTAATTCTCAAAGTAGCCCCCTGTCAGCCTAACCACCGAGAAATACTGCTACCCTCCGGGGATTGGTAAATCCAGCCCTTTAAGCATAAAGACCATAAGATCATTCCAATGTTTGAAGACCATGTAACGTGTTAAAGCCCGTATATCATTAAAAAAAACTTTCCTGGCCCCAACAGAGGCCCTGAGCAGTTGATATTTTTCATCGTAGAGTTCCAAGACTGAATGGAACAGAAAAGAGAGCAGGTTGAGCGTTAATAAAAGATTGGCCAGGTGCTTTTTCCCATGACCGAAATTATGCTCCAGGTTATACCCGTTGGTTTTCAGTGTCTTATTAGGCTCATTTTCAATCTTCCACCGAGCCCACCCCGCCTTAATCATATCCACGACATTATCAGCTATTATTTCGTGATCGGTGACATAAGCAAAACGCCCGGTCATCTTGCCGCTTTTATTTCTGATTTCAAGTTCACACCAGTTGACTCTGATCGAATCATCGGTGTCCCTGAGTGGTACATCATTGAAGTATCGGTAAATATGGGTCTGCCGTTCTTTACCGGTCCACACTTTCCGCGTGATCGAAAAAATATCTCGATCAATTTCTCCATCTTCCACCCAACGGTAGAGGGACTTGTGAGAGGTTTGTTTACATGTAAACAAAAAGTGAAATCCGTTTTCCTTCGCTTCTCTACAGAACGGGTCTCTTGCGTAAATATCGTCTCCAATGAGAGTTACACCCATTGAAGAATATTTACTGCCATAACCTTTTATCCACCGTTTGGCTTCATTGATTTCACAATCCTGTTTCTCATGACCATCCTGTGAAACCAGGTTCCATCAACGGCAATCAGGTAGGTGCCATTGATGGATCGATATGTTTCTTTGATTTCTTGTAAAAGC
>DAOVYP010000326.1 GCA_030635565.1 Spirochaeta sp.
GCATCTCGTGGATAACATCTTCATCGAACTGGAAAACCGTGACATCCTCTCCCTGCAGTGCGAACGGGCCTTCCTCATAGGCTTTCGCGAACCCGGTGAAACCCTGGATACTGCCGAGGCCCATCTGAATGAACTGGACGGACTGGTGAAGTCTCTGGATATTCCCACTGCAGGCTCCGTCCTGGTGACCCTTCGTACCATCCACCCACGATGGCTGCTGGGAAAGGGTAAAGTTGAAGAGGTGGCCCGGAATATCGCCGAACTTGATGCCGACCTCGTGGTATTCGATGGCGATCTCTCACCCGCCCAGCAGCGGAACCTTGAAAAAGACTGGAACATTGCCGTGATTGATCGGCGGGAAGTCATCCTGGATATATTTGCCGACCGGGCTACCACCCGGGAAGCCGTTCTGCAGGTGGCACTGGCCCGGATGCAGTACAGTCTTCCCCGTCTCACCAGGGCATGGACCCACCTTTCCCGGCAGCGGGGTGGTGCCCGTGGGACCCGGGGCAAGGGTGAGACCCAGCTGGAAACCGACCGGCGCCTGGTTTTAAACAAGATTGCCAATCTGAAGCGCGATCTCGGCAAGGTGCGGGAACAGCGGGATGTCCGGCGAAAAAAACGCCTGGAACGGCCTGTACCGTCGGTATCCCTGGTGGGATATACGAATACCGGTAAATCTTCGCTGTTGAATGCGATAAGCGGCTCAGAGGTATTGGTGGAAAATAAGCTTTTTGCCACCCTGGACCCGACAACCCGGCGAATCGAGCAGCCCGGCGGCCGGGAATTCCTGATGACCGATACCGTCGGTTTCATCCGCAAGCTCCCTCACGATCTGATTGACGCGTTCCGTTCCACCCTGGAAGAGGCGGTACTGGCCGATATCATCCTGCATGTTGCGGATGCCGTCAGCCCTGAACTGGATGCGCATGTTGAAGTCACTGAAAATGTCCTGAAAGAACTCGGTGCCGGTGATAAGACCCGAATTCTCATTCTGAACAAGGCTGATATCCTGACAAGAGAAGAACGTGAAGCACTCAGCTTCAGGCATCCCGAGGGTCTGCTGATTTCCGCTCGCTCCGGAGAAGGCCTCGATTCTCTTCTTGAACATCTGGGAAAGGCTCTGGATGCGAGCCGTCCTGTGGTGACACTGAAGCTCCCCCCGGACCGTTGGGATCTGAGGGCCAGACTTCACAAGGAATCCACCGTTCTGGATGAACAGTACGATGATGATGGCCTGCGTCTCACCGTCCGACTCAGCAGTGAGGAACGGGGACGTCTTTCCGAATTCGTGGTTGATGTTTAAACAGGCGCGGTTCAGCCGATAATCTGAATATGCAGCTGCCGCGAATCAAGATCCGTTCCTACCTTCTTATCGCCATATTCCTCATAACAGTCGCCGCGGCAGTCTACTATCCTCTATCCGTTTCCGCCGATGTACGATTGCAGCCGTCCGGTGATCTCAGCGGCACTTCTTTTCGGGAAATCAGGAATATTGATATTGACCTCCGCCCCGAAGAGTTGAAGGTGTTAAAACTGCAGCTCGCCAGAGGTCAGTCTCTTTCCGACCTGCTGCAAAACGCCGGGCTGTCGGGTACAGAAGCTTTCGATGTCACCGACAGTCTGGAATCTGTTCTCGATATGAGGCGTATACAAACCGGTCAGGAAGTCGTCATCAGGTATTCGGGGATGGGCAGGCCTCAAGAAGTGAGTCTGCCGGTGCGGTTCGACAGAACTGTCACGGCACGTTGGAGTAAGCGCGGCTGGCAATCTGAAGACTCCTTTATCGATATCTATCCGGTCCCGACTGTGATTTCCACGATTGTTGACAGTTCTCTTTATCAGGCA
This sequence comes from Spirochaeta sp., assembly GCA_030635565.1. Classification (GTDB taxonomy): domain Bacteria; phylum Spirochaetota; class Spirochaetia; order DSM-2461; family DSM-2461; genus UBA2779. The sequence continues at coordinate 1,849 of DAOVYP010000326.1, forward strand.
GCCAAAGATTCCGGTATTCCCCTGTCCATCATGATGGAAGCCATCGGTCTGTTCAGCTTTGAAGTGGACTTTCAGCGTGACATTCAGGGCGGCAACAGAGTCGTGATGCTTTACGAAAAACTTTATGATGAGACGGGTGAATTCATGGCAGCCGGTGAGCACATTTATGCCAGACTGGAACTCGAAGACCGGAATGCCGAAGCATGGAGATATGAAAGACTGGATGGAACAGTGGAATACTACGAGGAAAGCGGTGATTCGGTACGGAAATCACTGCTGAAGACTCCTGTCGACGGTGCTCGCATATCATCAAGCTTCGGATACCGGAATCATCCCATCCTGGGTTTCGGAGGCCTGCATCGGGGAATAGATTTCGCCGTGGCGGCAGGAACCCCGGTAATGGCTTCGGGGGATGGCACGGTGGTACTGGCCGGGTGGCATGAGGAGTATGGTTACCGTGTGAAGATCCGTCATGCCAACCATTACGATACCATGTACGCCCACTTCAACAGCATCGTATCGGGCATAAGTCCAGGAATCAGAGTGGAACAGGGACAGGTTGTGGGTTATGTCGGTTCTACTGGGCTGTCTACGGGACCTCACTGTCATTACGAAGTGCATTACTACGGTTCGCCGGTGAATCCGGCCGAGCTGAAATTTCCCCCGGGTCATAAGCTGGAAAACGATGATATGAAGCTGTTCGATATTGAACGTAAGGCTTACATTTCGGAATTCAACCTGTAATAAGTGACTTGAGTATCAATAAAACACTCAAGGTGCGTTACACTGGTGGCGTGAAACGATTATTCCTTATTATTCTCCCTTCGATTGTTCTCCTTGTTTCCTGCAGCACGATGAGCCATCGGCAGACTATCGAAACGGCATCGGAAGTTTCGGCGGCACTGAACGGCGGTGAAGTTGATGTCCTTACAGGCTGGTCCGGAACACCTTTTCTCTTCGAAACCGAAATACTCCCGGCACCGCCTCAGCTGGCCGCACTCTGGGAGGGTCTGGCAGCATCGGGTTATGACTTCGGTCCCGATGGAGAAATCACGGTCCTGGATCCCGATGCCGACACCTGGCGTCGTTTCTCCTCATCCCGTGAAGTGGAGGTCTGGTTCCAGCACTATGCCCCTCAGAAGGCGGCACTGGCCCTGATACCGACGAGTGACGGCCGGCTGGTCATCATCATCGATCGGGATCGCCGGAGCTCTCAGCTCATCCGCGGCTTGAAGGTGGAACAGGAATGAAGATACGATTTTTTACCATTGTCTTTTTCCTGACCTTTATTACAGGTGTTCTCCTGGCCGATTCGGGGGTTCTTGCCTATGTCGAAGGCCGGGTTACCCTGGAGAGGGCCGGAAGCGGTCAGCAAAACGCGGTTATCGGCGATACGGTCCGGACCGGCGATACCCTGTACACCGCTGCCGACAGCTTTGCGGAAATAACCCTCGAATCCGGTTCCACCGTATCGATTGAAGAGGGAAGTGTCTTCAACATCGGTGAAGTGGCGGACCCCGAGGCCAAGTCCCGCAAGCGGGGATTCTTCCGGGTCCTGCTCGGTAGTGTGAAGTTCAAGTTCCGCAATCTCACCCGTGAGCCCGACGTCGGCACACCGTTGGCGGTCTGCTCGGTGAGGGGTACTGATTTCACCGTTTATACCGCACCGGATGGTGCTTCCATGACCATCGTAAGTGATGGACTGGTTGAGGTGAGTTCCGGCGGCGAGAGTGCTTTACTTTCCGCTGATGAAGGAATTGAAGTGGTCGCCGGGTTGGGATTGGGGGAGACATTTGACGTGA
>DAOVYP010000237.1 GCA_030635565.1 Spirochaeta sp.
ATGACCGAGACGGCTCCTATCACCACCCTGAATCCGGCTCAGGCATTCAAACTCAAAGCTGTGGGCAAGGTACTGCATCTCATCGAAATGACCATCCTGAATTCCGATGACTCGGGAATCGGTGAAGTGGCCGTCAAGGGTCCTGTCTGCTGCCGGGGCTACTGGAAGAACGAAAAAGCGACGGCCGAGCTCTACAACGAAGACGGATGGCTGCTGACCGGCGATCTGGGCTACCTGGACAAGGATAATTACCTCTACCTCACCGGCCGGAGTAAAAATCTCATCGTTACCGAGGGCGGCAAGAACGTATTCCCCGAGGAAGTGGAAGACCACTTCCAGCTCTTCCACCAGATTGAGCAGATCATGGTTCGAGGCTACCTCGCCGATGAAGCCACCAGGGCCGAGGGTATCGAGGTGTTGATATTTCCCAGCAGGGAACATTACGAGGGATTGGGAACCTACGAGAGTGAAACTATCCGTAAAGACTTCGTCCAGGCGGTAAAGTCGGTAAACAGGGGGCTATTGGCCTACAAGAGAATCAACCGTATCCTCATCGTCGAGGAGGCCCTGCCCATGACTTCCACCAGGAAAATCAAACGCCCGGAGGTAAACAAGCAGTATCCTGTAACCGGCGAAGGCACGATTGCGATCTGAAATGACAGGTTTTGAAACTCGCGCGACTCTGCCCTCCTCTCTACCCTTCGAAATACATCCGGAGAACGCGACGGCGGCAGTCCTGGCACTCCACGGTTACACCGGAAGGTCCGGGGATTTGAAATACCTGGCCGAACGTCTGGCTTCCGCCGGTTTGGCGGTTTCGGTTCCCAGGCTGCCCGGTGCAGGTACGGACATGGATGATCTTTCAACCACAACCCGAAGGGACTGGATCCGCAGGAGTTATGATTCCTGGCTGGATCTCCGGTCCCGATATGAGTCGGTATCAATCGTCGGATACTCGATGGGCGGCCTTCTGGCATTGAAACTGGCGGAACGGGTTGGTCCTGTAAAGCTGGTGCTGCTGGCCCCGGCCCTGCTTACATCCCACAAGCTGATGCGGCTCACGCCCCTCCTGGCGCCGTTCGCGAGAATCCTTCCCGAGGTAAAAACCGGCTGGAAACCCGATGTGAACCTCGATGAGGAAACCCGTGAGCTCGGGCGCCGTTATTGGACCCGAAGAGACCTGAGGAGTGCCGCGGAGCTCTCCCGTCTCCAGGCGGGGGTCCGCCTTAAACTGGGGAGAGTCCGGACACCGACGATGGCCGTCATATCCCCTGGTGACAGGTCCGTTCCTCCTGAGGTAATCAAGCTGCTGGACAAACGGCTTCCCGAAGGCCTTTCCCGTACCCTTGTTGTCGGAAACTGCGGCCACGATGTGCCCCAGGGCCAGGACAGGGTCGAAGTCGCCGATGCCGTGGTGGGCTGGCTGACCGGGAATAACGGCAGCCCCTGACCCGGCGTCTCATCAATTCCGTCAATTCTGCCGATAATTGTTTTGTGAACGAATCCGGGTCTGTCCTACGTGATCTCGCAATAGCTCTCGGCGTACTCTCTCTTGTATTCGCCGGTTTGTTTGCCTGGGTGTCGCTCAGCCGGAACGAACCGGAACTCTACACCACCTTCATCGATCCTTCAGTCCCTGCGATGACCGAACTCGAACCTCTCCCGGAAATCGAGAAAGAAGAAATTCTCCGGTATGTGGTGGATCGTCATACCGTCATCAACGGCGAGTCATTTTCCCTGATAACCGGTATCCACTGGGACGATATTTTCCTCTGGCCCGACCTCTACATTCGTAACGACATGAAGTCCGAAGACCCGGATCTCATCTTTCCCGATGAGATTATCGATATCTACAACCGTCTCGGGCGAGGTGATCTGTACTCCGATACCGAACAGGAGATGATACTCGACGCTTACATTCAGGTTTACGAGCGCTTCAAGTCCCTCGGACCCCGAAAGAACGGATCCGCCTGGACCCTTCTATGGTGCGGAGCCAAATACGATCATGCTTTTCTGGATATCTACGCCGATCGGATCGACCCGGAAGATCTGGCCGTTGCTCAGCGCTACATTGACGAAGAGGGTTTTCTGGATTGAGACCCCTCCACCCGGAGGGTGGAGAAGTCCCTTATTGAAGAAAAAACTAACCGGTATAAGATGCCTTGGAAAAAGCCAGATAGGGATAATAGATAATCCCGAAGAACAGCGCGAGAATGACATGCCAGCCCGGCTGACCGAATTTCAAGACCAGATTGTAAAGAATCATGATCATGAACACCACATTTACACCTGGAATAATCAGCATAATGATCCACCAGAGGGGTTTGTCCACGATCTGAAGCATCACGATGATGTTATAGATTGGGATAATGATGGCCCATCCGGGCTTCCCGGCTTTTGTGAAGATTTTCCAGTTGGCGATGATAAGAACTATGGAAACAACAATCCATAGCACTATAAGTGCGGGGCTTGCGCCTGCGGAATCGTACATTAGGTACTCCTTAACGATGTGTTATTGTTCAAGTTAGAACATGAGAATCCGAAATTCAAGTATCAGCAATTTTTTGCGCGGCATCAGAACAGCGCCGGTGATCTGAGTTCCATATTTCCAAAAGAATGCAGCATGGAGTATCAGATGGGGATACAAATCCCGCATTTCTGCCGAGGCGTAAAGCGAATCCCCGGCTATCGGAGCTCCACAGACACTCAAGGCCAGACGCAGCTGGTGCGTCCGGCCGGTGGGCGGTTGTCGGGGTTCAGACGTTGATACAGGGTAATGCGGCCGGTTTTGCCGGATTCGTCAGTTCTGAAGACTACACCGTCATGCCCTGGATCATTCGGAAGAGATTTGGTAATGGCAATATAGGCTTTCTCGACTTCCCGGGCCGCAAAAGAACCGGAGAGTTCGCGGTGGGCTTCGGGGGCTCTGGCAAGGAGCAGGATTCCCGAAGTGGCCTGGTCCAGGCGATGAACCTCCCGAATCCAACCGTATTCCGCGGCTGTCCGGGCTACGGCACAGTCGGCTTTCTCCGGACCCCTGCCGGGCACGGACAGGAGGCCGGAAGGTTTTTCAACCGCGATGATGAATTTATCTTTATAAAGGATCGTCAGGCCGGTCATGCTCCCGCTGCCTTCATACTCCGGTCAGCAGAGTCCAGGCCCAAAGAAACCAGGGTATCAATACGACACCGACAGCCGGCAGCCGGCCCCGGCGGGAGCCGGCACTTTCTGCCTTGACTGTATCAGCTTTTTCGGCTGTAACCGGTATTTCAACCGCAGCCGCAGTCAGGTTGGCCGGGAAGGCTTCCGGGTTAAATCGCTCCATGAGCAATTCATCGAGACTGATAAAAAAGTTTTTCCCGGTCAGCCGTTTATTTCCCTCGAGAATGGAATCAAAATGGTAGAAAGTCCGGCCCACAAGGCCTCCGAGCCGCCCGGGGAATTCCAACTCCGGTCTGACGGCCGCCACAGAGAGGAATACCATACCAACCAATGTGATACCTCTGGTCAGTCCGCTTTCCAGGGCTCCTGTGGTAACGGTGAATGGACCGATTTCCAGCAGGACCCTTCCCCAGGGGGCGAGAAGATGAAAAAAGGCTACTGAGGCTATGAGAAGGAGAAAATATCCCCATCTGAGACGCTTTCCGGCCAGAACCGCAAGCAGGGCGAAAAATACCGCCAGGCCCGCTTTATACGGAAGGCCTTCGATGAGCAGATAGGGCGGCAGCATGAGCATACCGGCGGCAAACCTGGGGACGGGGGCAATACGGAGTCCGATTCGGTCAGGATGTGCTCCTTTCATTCCCGCCCCCCCGCTAAGGTTTTCCGATATCGTTTTTCAATTCCCTTGAGCCATTCGGATCCGGATACGAACCGATCGGCGAACACCCCGATAATCAGTCCCGTGACGATTCCTGATCCAATGGAGAGGGGAGCGATAATCCGGGCCGTCTCGCCGAACACGAAGGTGACCGCGAGGGCCACCTGCACAATAGAACTGGCCAGGGCGCCGGAAAGGGATACCCCGACCATACCGACAAACCGGCCGCCGACCCGATATACGGCACTCATCATCAGAACCGACGCCACCGATCCGGCAAGAGAGAAAAGAAATACATAAGAAGCCAGCGTTCCGTTGATCAGCCCCTGCCCCAGCACCTTGAGAAGGAGAACCAGAAGAAGATCCACAGGATTCAGAAAGCGCAAGCCCACCAGAAGCGGCAAGTTGGCCAGTCCCAACCGGAAAAAAGGAAGAGGTTTGGGAATCAGATATTCCACCGCCGAAAGAAACAGACAGAGTGCCCCGAGGAAAGCGGTAATCTCGCGCCGGTCCCTGATCTCAGAACGCACCGGAATCCACCTCCTCTCCCGGATAACTGTCCGAATCCATAGCGATAACCCTGACGAAAACCCTGTTCGGCAGGCAGGCGATCCACCCTGAGGGACTGGAGACGTGGCCCATGGCGATACAAATTTTATCCCTGCAGTCTGAATCGGAGATAAAAACCTCTCCGTCCGACACTTCCACCCGGGTATTCCCGACAGGTCCCTCCAGATTGAGATAACCATCCTGAG
>DAOVYP010000314.1 GCA_030635565.1 Spirochaeta sp.
CCCACCAACGCGGCGGATATGAAGAACAGTTCCCGGCCAATGAACATCGAGGGCATTACTTCATTTCGGGTCATGGCCCTCAGGAGCGCCGAGATACCGATAAGAAAACCTTCGATAAAGAATACCTTGATGAAGATGCGAGCCGGGTTAATACCGTTCTAAAACTCCGTTTGAGCAGTACCGCCCACAGCGTACAATTTTTTGCCGAACTTCGAGTAAGCCATGATGAAGATGAAAATAGCGGCAACGGCAATGGCGACAAGAAAAGTATAAGGGATGATATCAAACAGGCGGCCGCGGCCGAACCAGTTGAATTTCGGTCCCAGATTCTCGATCCAGCCCGATTGGGGCAGGAATGTCGCGTAAAACCCGACGTGAACCATGTTCATCGCCAGAGTAACGACGATGGACGGTACCTTGAACTTCACCGTAATGAATCCATTCAGACCGGCCAGTAAGGTTCCCACCAGTAAGGCGGCGGGAACGAAAATTATCATCGGTGCACCGGCCTTCACCAGGGCACCGGCAGTGTAGGCCACGAATCCGCTGATGGTACCGGCTGAGATATCGATGTTACCGGTAAAAATCAGCATGGACAGGCCGATGGCCGCTACTATGGTGGGACTGACGTCCAGCATGAAGCTGTAAAGACCGGATTTGCTGGAGAAATTGGTTGTTAATAACAGGAAAAGAATAAAAGCCGCCACGATAATGGCGAGCGCTCCTTCCCGGGTTATTTTCGGTTTCTTGTTAAAGCTCATTGCATCACCTCAGCTAAAGCGCCATGCCCAGGATTTTCTCCTGAGACATCTCTTCGCGCATCACTTCACCGTTCATCCGGCCATTTTTCATAACGAATACCCGGTCGCACATGCCCAATATTTCCGGTAGATCGCTGGAAATGAGGATGATGGATCGGCCTTCTGATGCAAGACCGCTGATGATACGGTGAATTTCGCTCTTGGCACCCACGTCAACCCCCCGGGTCGGTTCGTCCAGGATGAGGATCCGGGGATCGATTACCAGGGATTTGGCTACTGAAACTTTCTGCTGGTTTCCGCCCGACAGGTTCTCGACGATAAAATTACCGTCCGGTGTTTTAATATCCAGTTTTCTGATGTAGTCGTTGGTATACGATTCTTCATCGGCCTTCCGGATGATACCAATGGAATTGGATATCTTCGGTTGGAGCTTCTGGGTCAGGTTTACCTTCACCGACATCTCCAGAACCAGGCCGAAGGCCTTCCGGTCTTCGGAGATATAGTCGAGACCCTTACTCTGGGCGGCACGATAATCGGGGAAGGACACTTCTTCGCCATTCAGGAACAGCTTTCCGCCGTCGGGTTTAGTGAGTCCGCAGATTGCCAGTGCCAGCTCGGTTCGCCCGGCACCCGCCAGGCCGGCGATACCCAGAATCTCACCCTTGTGGAGATTGAAGTCGATATTGTCAAGGACACCTTCCTGACTGATGCCTTTCGCCTCGAAAACCACATCCCCGATATCGACTTCGATCTTGGGGTAGAGATTATCCAGGGTCCGGCCCACCATCCAGGACACAAGTTGGCTTCTGTTCGTCCTGGCCACATCTTCTGTTTTGATGAACTGACCGTCTCGAAGCACCGTAACCCTATCTGCAATCTGGAATATTTCATCCAGACGGTGACTGATATAAAGCATTGAATGACCTTCGGTCCGAAGCTTGTCGATGGTTTCGAAAAGGGTGTCGACTTCCTTGCTCGTAAGGGCGGCGGTGGGTTCGTCCAGGATAAGTATCGGAGAATCGAAAGTGAGGGCCTTGGCAATCTCTATCATCTGTTTGGTTGCCACTCCCAATCCGGATACTATGATATCAAGGTCAATATCCATTCCCAGGCGCTCGAAGATGGCCCTGGCCTTACGGCGCATGGTGGGGTAGTCATTGATTTTAATCAATTTCAGGAAAGGGAGTATGGGTTTCTGAATCTCGTGCCCCATGAAAATATTCTCAAGGACGGTGAGTTCAGGAAAAAGGCTCGACTCCTGATAGATGATGGCGGTGCCGCTGGCATAGTCGTCATTGGGATCCTGGATGCTGTAATCTTCACCATTCAGGTACATTTTCCCCGCATCCAGCTGATAAACGCCGCAGATAATCTTCATCAGTGTCGATTTACCGGCTCCGTTCTCACCGCATATGGCATGAACTTCACCCTTCCGAAGGTCCATGGACACATCGGAAAGTGCTTTCACCCCGGGAAAAGATTTATCGATACTGTCGACCACCAGAATAGGTTTTTCATTCATGGGATTAACTCACTTAGGCGCGTGGGTTACGCTGTTCAAACAGGATTATATACCGGAATAGAACCGGCCGGGAGTCACCCCCCGGCCGGATAGTTTGAAAACAGTCAGGTAATTTCAAAAATCCCGGATTTTCGAAATTACCCAGACCTTTAGAAAAGTTATTTTATTATCAAATAAAAAAATAACTTTTCGACCCAATAGCTGAGGATCTTTCAGCATGATAATTTTGAAAGATCCTCAGTATCGATTACTTCAGGAAGTAGTCCATTCCGTGGTCATCGGTGGGATAGCCGCGGAAACGATCGATATTGGAAAGATTCCATACGATCGGGGGTCCGAGAATAATTTCATTGTTGGCCAGAATCTTGTGACCGGCAGAAGGATAGTTCACCACGGAGCCGTCGACAAAGCTGATGGTCATGTTCTTGCCGCTCAGGGGGGACTTATAGGTGGATCCGCCGGGAGCGTTGCCTTCAAGAACGTCCACGGCAACCTGCATGGTGAGGTAACCGAGGTCAAATGGCTGCCAGAGAACCACACCGGACATCTTGCCGGCTTCCATGTCGGCCCGTGAACTCTCGGGAACGCTGATGCCCACAATTTTAATCTCATCTTTGATGCCCAGCTGATCGCGGGCTGAGGAGACGGCGGGAACCGTGTTGGAAGAGAGGGCTACGATACCCTTGATTTCACTATTGGCGGAAAGAAGGGCTTTAATTTTTTCATCGGCAGTGCCCTGGTCGTTACCGGCGTAAACGATCTCGCTGTTGCTGCTCATCAGGTTGATATGGGAGTACTCACCCTCTTTCTTCGACTCATACTCCTTGATGATGGCTTTGAGCCACGCATTCTGGTTGGGTGAGTCGTTTGTTGTGGATACCAAAGCAACGGCCGCCTTGTTGGAGGCGGAATAGCCGGCCTGAAGTTCACCGGATATACCCTGGAAGACGGAAATACCGATTGCGTCGAACTCACCCTGGTTGATAAAAAAATCCCGAGCGTCGGTGCGAACATCGGCGTCCCAGGTGATTACGACGATACCCATATCCATAGCTTCTTTAAGGGTATTCGCATAGCTCTCAGGATCGAGGGCGGAAACGAGAATGGCATCGTACTCACGATCGATGAAGCTCTGGATGTAGTTTTTCTGGTTGGCCGCGGATGTCTGGGACATGGTGTCGCCCACCCAGTCGAACTGGACGTTGCCCAGCTCATCAGCAGCAGTCTGGAAACCGTTCTCACAAGCGATGAAATAATCTTCGGCAATAAACTTTGGGATGACACCGATTTTATAGACTTTTTCGCCGCTGTCGGCATCGCTGCCGCCGTTAGCAAAGACCGGCATAATCGCTATAGCGATAAGTGCCAGAATGATTACTGATACCTTTTTCATATCAGCCTCCTTGGTTATTTTCCGGGCCTTTCCGGCCCGGTGATTCATATTACCCCGTTACTATCAATTGTCAAGCGAAATCTTCCCATTTAGATCAAAAAGAATTATTCTTGATTGATTTTGACCGTTTAATGAGGGAATAAGATAATTCATATTGGGTAGCTTATCTCACACCGATCCGGGC
>DAOVYP010000446.1 GCA_030635565.1 Spirochaeta sp.
CACTTCAACGTTCCCGTCCAAGCGCGAGGAGCAATTTACCCTTCCGTCGATTTTTCGTCAATACGTTTCCTGAAAAATCATCAGGGAGAATCCCGATCCGGCATCCCGAAAGGAAGATCAGCAAAAAAACCATCTGCCCCAATCCGAATAACACTCTCACCCATGGCAGCATTTTTAATTGTATAAGGAAAAATTTTTCCGCCGAACCGCCGATATGCAGTCGGCATTCTTTCGATTAGATCATTGACATCCGGATGAATTGAGAAAGCGCCTGTTTCAACCGCAAATGCAGTGACTTCCTCGGGATTACATCCACGGTCGGACAGAACACCAAGAAGTAGAAAATGATCCAGGGACCGGATCCTGCGAAGGGACCGCCAATCAAAGCTGGATACAAGAACGAAATTGTCCATGTTCTCATCCCTGATTATCTTCAAGATACGCACTTCAATTCCATCATCCATTCGTTCTCGCCAGGCAGAAACTTTGATTTCAATATTGACGAAAGTATGTCCCCGGGCTTCTTTCAGGATATCGGACAAAAGAGGCAGACGTTCACCCTTGAACCGACCACCAAACCATGAACCTGCATCCAGTCGATTCAATTCCTCAAAGCTCAACTCGGATACCAGTCCGCTTCCGTCGGTCGTCCGGTCGACCCTGTCATCATGAATGACAACCGGTATACCGTCGGCGGAAAGAGTGACGTCCAGCTCGATTCCGGCATCCCCGGCCTCCATTGCTAAACGGAATGCCGTCATGGTATTCTCGGGAGCTAAGCGGTTTCGTCCCCTGTGAGCCCAGATTATTGCACTATCATTGTTTTGTATTTTCACACCATCAATAATAAATTACAATTTCCAAGGGATTCCAGCCGATAAGCGAAACGATAGCCTGCGGGAATGGATTAAAGATGGGATTGCTGAAAGTCACAGACAAACTCAACAAGGACAACGATCCAGGAGATCTGCGGGGCGATTTGAAACGCACACGAAACGAATTACGAAAGATCCGCCGCCATAACGATTCCCTTGTATCCCAGGTAAACAACCTGCTTCATTTCATCAATGAACAGAATCGCCGAAAGAAGGATCTTCAGCAGCGCATCAGCATTAATCCGAAAACGGGCCTTTCCAACCATAACAAGATGGACCAGGATCTGCAGAATTTTTTCGGCTCTTTCATGGAGAATGCCGAACAGCCGCCGGGTGCCCTGATTCTGATCAAACTGGACAACAACTACGATATCATCACCAAGACCCTGAAAACTTTGGTCATTGAGTGGATTATTTATCAAATCAGTTCAAGGCTGAAGGAAATCATCAATGACGAAACCCCCATCTACCACACCAGGGATGATGAGTTCATCATGCTCATTGCGGATAAAGGAACTCCTGATGAATTAAAGCCCCTTCTGGAAGATATCAACCGGCAGGTTTCCAATCCCCATATCTTTTCCGGTTATCACATCGTCATCAACTGCATAATCGGCGTATCCTTTTTCCCGGAAAACGGGGTGAATAAAAGCAGTCTCCTGAACAACGCGGATATAGCCCTGGCTTACGCGAAAAAGAACAACAAGAATTATGTTTTCTTCACCGATCACATGAAGGACAATGTCGTTCAGAAGATGGAACTCCAGAACAGCATCATCAAGGCCCTGGAAGAACAGTCGCTCAAGGAAATCAACAAGCAGTTTTTCATCAATATGCAGCCTATCGTGACGGTTAGCGAAATTCGGAACGGGAAACCGGTTATCGACCGGATCGACGCCGAAGCCCTGATACGTTGGCGTCATCCGGAAAAAGGCATTATCACACCGGACACATTCATCCCCATCGCCGAAGAGACGGGCCTTATCATCATCATTGGAAAATGGGTCCTTTATACGGCTACGGCTCAGATAGAAACATGGGCTGAATCGGACCACATTAATTCCAAGCTGGCGATTAATGTTTCACCAAGACAGTTCAACAATGACGATCTGATCGATTCGATTCAGCGAATTATTAAATACAGGGCAATCAACCCGGAGAGTCTGCAGGTAGAGATTACCGAGAACAGTTTTCTGGAGGATCCTGAAGAGGCCGCCAGGAAGATCAACAGACTCAAGGACATCGGTATCAGGATAGCCATCGATGACTTCGGAACCGGATTCTCCTCGGTTAATTACCTGAGAAAGCTCCCGGTGGATGTAGTGAAGATTGATCGAAGCTTCATAACGGATATCACCACGAGCCAGCAGGATCGCTCAATTGTCAAGGCGATGATTGCAATGACCGCGGAACTGGGCATGGTAAATGTGGTAGAGGGCGTTGAGACATTGGAACAGCTCGAAATGCTGATGAAATTCGGTATTACAAGGTTCCAGGGGTTCTATTTCTCGAAAGCCCTGAACCCGGAGGACTACCATGCCTTCTACATGAATAATTTGTCGAAGATCCGGGAGTGAACAGCTCCGTCGGCATCAGTCTTTTCTGACAGTCACCCGACAACTGACATTGCCATCTTCATCTTCCAGAAAACGGGCTTCACCTTCCATACGCCGTTTATTTCTGGCATAGATCCAATTGCCTACCGCCTCATTAAGCTCGTCCTCATCAAGATCTATCTCCTCAAGTGTAAACGCCGAGTACTTCTCAAGGTTCACCGGCCTCAGGGACAGCCAGATG
>DAOVYP010000240.1 GCA_030635565.1 Spirochaeta sp.
AAACGAATGGCCCGGCCGGCCGTCGTTTTTTTTCGTGATCCGGATGAGGCTTCGGATGCGTGTTTTTCGACGAGTTTTTCCAGCCTGCCGGCGACTTTCCTCCAGTTGACGGCAAACCCCTGTGAAGATCCGAAGGCTTCTTCCAGTGAATGAGCCTCCTGCTCCAGATCTTCCCATCCGAGAAACGACGCCCCCGACTTGAGGGAATGGAGGGCCCGGGCTATTTCAATCTTTCCGGATCCGTTTTTCAATGACTCCAGGAGATCAGCGGTATCTCTCAGAAATGTACTTGTGAATTCGGAGGCCATGATACTGTCAATGCCTCCTGTCGTGGAGTGAAATTATTAGTTCAACTTCACCGCGGCTCATCCTGAGTTTGGAAGCTATGGAATCAAGTCCTTCCCCTTTCCTGTTGAGGACGAGTGCTTTTTCCCGTGTTGAAAGGGAATCGAAATCCACATTATCGGGTTCACTCTTGTTATCCGCTTCGATGGGAAGAGGCTTGGAGCGGCTCAGAGATGTATATACCCTGCTGGACAGATCGTGCTTCTCCTGTTCCCTTCTGAGAACTCCGGTGGATTTACCGGCCTTATCCACGAGCTCTCTGACTATGCGGATCTGATTCTCCAGCAGAGCAATATTACGCTCTGTCGTACCGTTCAGTTCCGTCACCATCTCACCAACTTCGATTTTCAGCTTTTTGATTATCGCATCGGTCTCGAGTTCTCGGCGAAGTCTCCGGCGCCATAGATATACGAAAACGGCACAGACGATGAGAGAAACGAGAACCGAAACAGATACTGAGAGGAGGATCATAATTGGTCAGCCGGACAAATCAATATGACGTCCCACATCAGGGTCGGTTACCACTTCCAGTTCACTGGAATCTTCGGTGGGATCATCATTTTCATCTTTCTTGCGCTTGCCGCCTTCTTTGGCTTCTTCCGATTCATCATCCTTGACTGCCTGTGTCTCGTTATCCGCGGGAGTTTCGGTAACCTTGCGGTCTTCGGCAAGCTCCTTGGCTACCTGAGACCTGGCGGCCCGGGACTGCTGCAGGGCGGCCTGCTCCTTTACCAGTGATTGTTCTTTACTGACCTCGCTCATCTTCACGAACAGGGTCTGCAGATCAATGGGCTTGATACTCATCAGCATTACCTCCGAATGAGGTCTTCCTCAATTTCCTGGAATTTCACTGTGCGGATATAATCGTCTTCAAGTATGAATGTGACGGGGCTCTCATACGGATCTTTCACGACATATTCCACATCCCTGATCCTCAGAATGACACCGGCCAGTACTTTCTTCGCGGCCGATACCTTACCGTGCGTCAGCAGGGAATCCAGGTACTCCTGCTTCTTCTGTATCTCTTCATCGACATACTGGAGCTTTTTATGGAGATCGTTATGCTGCAGTCTCAGTTCATCGAAGAGCTGCTCTTTTTCCTTCGACAGGCGGCGGCGCTGCATGCGGACCTGGCGCTTGAGCCCCTGGAGATTCAGATCGACGGTATCCTGTTCCGCCTCGATGGCGGATCGCTGCTCGGTAAGCTGTTCCATTTCTTCTTTGGCCTTGGGATCGAATCCCACTTCAATCAATGTTTCCAATCCGCTGGCCGATCCGAGAATGACGGCATTGACTTCTTCGGAGGCTCTCACATGGCCGCCGACGATCTTGGCACGACGGCCTTTACAGAGGACTTTTTTCTGGGAGACCACATCTGAATTGACGATACCGGCACTGACGATGACAAACTCTCCGGCGTCAACCTGAGCATTCTGTATGAAAGAGGACCAGATGGTTTTACCGGCCAGAATGTGCCCGAATTCCTTTCCCTCTCCGCCGTTGATACCCCGGGAAACAATGATGTCCCCCCCGGCATTTAAATTGGCTTTACCGACATATCCGGATACTTCAATTTTACCCTGTGCGGTAACCGCATATCCGTCTTCAACATTGCCTTTTATTACAACGGATCCAAGGGCGTTGACATTCCCTGTTCTGCCGTCAACGTTTCCGGGAATAACAAGAACGGTTTCAACGTTGATTTTACCGTTTTTCAACATGACATGACCGCTGGCGGTGGCGATAACTGTTGCTCCGTTATCGGCGATGGATACATTCTTACCCAATCCGATTTCAAGATCCTTGCCGTCAGGAGCGGGGATGTATCGTCCATAGACAGTTCTGCCGTCTTTTCCCGGCTCGGGAGCCACCTTACGCGCCAGGGGTTGGCCTTTTACGACATTCTGGTATCTGTTGAGTTCCTTGAAATCCACGCTGCCGTCTTCCCGTTCCTGTATATGGATCTTGTCGGGTTCGGTTTCGAAATTGTAAATGACCTTGGCTTCGGCACCGTGAACAGGAGGCGTTCCTTCAGCCACAAGAACAGGTGTGTCGAATATGGGGAAATCCTCAAATTCCTGCATTGCATCATCCATGATTCCGTAAACGATGCTGTTGTTGGCCAGAAAACCCCTGATATCATCCACATCCATGTCGGCGCCCCCCGGGCCGGGCTCCATAACCTTGATATAGGCCTTCATCCCCTCTTCGGTTACCTCAAGTGAACTCAATGCATCATTAGAAGGGGCGTAGATGAAATCACCGACTTTAACCCACATTATGTCGGCCTGTTGAACTACGGCAGCGATTATGTCCATGTCCGGTTCCATGATGCCCCGTTCATGAAGCTTTCCCACCACATCCTCGATGACGATCGGCATTCCCTCACCAATGGCGGGATAAACTTTCGCCCAGGCCCCATCGGAACCCAGACGGACGGCTACCCGACCGTTGGTATCCTTTGTCATGGGAACATCTTCCTGCTCGTAAGATCTGAGGTCGAGTTCATCCTCAAGACTCTTTTCTTCGCTTACCACCTGACCCTTGATGGATTCATAAGCGATAATCCTGCATGGAGAACCTTTGATGCCCAGAATTCCGGATTTACCCCGGTCGAGGATTTCGTATTCGAGAACTCGCAGTGGAAGTCCGAGTTCAAGGGAAGCCTGTTTCAGAGCATCATCCAGGTTTTTGCCGGATACCTGGACGCTCTTCATCTGCTTGGTCTTCTCGATCTCGGCTTTCATCCTCTCCCGGAATTTATCGAGACCGATCATAATTAAAATATACCTTTTTTGATGTTGGTAAGTTTTCCTCGAAGTCGGCTGATAGCCTTTGTGTGGAGTTGGGAAATCCGGGATTCGGTGACATCAAGAACCTTACCGATCTCCTTGAGAGTCAGATCCTCATAATAATAAAGGACAAGAACTTTCTTCTCCTTTTCAGGAAGTTCGCTGATGGCCTCAACAATGACTCGGCGCATTTCTCCCTTTTCAGCAATGGCATCCGGCCTGAGCGAATTGGGAGATTCGATACTTTCAACGATGGATATCTTGTCGTTGTCCTCACCTGTGTACCAGACATCATTCAGTGACAGCATTGAGGTGCCGCTCACTTTCAGCATCATCTGGTTATACTGCTCGATGCTCAATCCCATTTCGGCTGCCACTTCCTCATCGGAAGCGGCTCTACCCAGTTTGGCTTCGAGATGCTGAACAGTATCATCGATTTCCCTGGTTTTCTGCCTGACGGATCGGGGGACCCAGTCGATGGATCTGAGCTCATCAAAAATGGCACCACGGATTCGTGTTACGGCATATGTCTTGAATTTGACATGTTTGTCCGGATCGTACTTTTCAATAGCGTCAAACAACCCGAAAATTCCAAATCCGACCAAATCGTCAAAATCCACATTCTGGGGCATGCCGACAGATACCTTGCCGGCTACATATTTCACCAGAGGTGCATATTGCTTGACGATCGCATCACGAATGGACTGATCTTTGGTGCTGCGGTACTGGTGCCAGAGTTCTTTCTCCGGGATTCCGGCAATTACAATGTCATCGTCGGCCATCAATCCTAACCTTTCTCGTCTCTCTTTATCACAGTTTGTATAGCTTGAGCCAATTCTTCGGGGTCATGATCTCCGCCGAGGCCATCGGAAGTCGAACTACCCGAACCCGTCGTATCATCATCAAGATCGGAAAAAGACCCTGTAAACCGGTCAAGATCGCCCATCGAATCCGCATTCCTGTCAGATCTCTCATCTACAGGCTCAACTGTCCCTATGTCCTTGTCATTCTCATCCACGTCTCCGTTAACGGATACAGCAGACTCAACACCGGCATCATCCAGGCCGGCTGTAACTCCAGGCGCTTCTGCCGGCATCACAATATTAACACGGCTGCCCGGAGCATCGGCATCGGGGTTGGATTCCGCCTCATCTGCGATGCCTGAATCCAGGATTTCCGGGAAAAGCCTGGCGACAAGCAGATTCAATCCAACGGCCAGCACCGTGAATACGACACCTCCGATCAAAGCCCTCGTGATGAGAACTCCGAAACGAATCCCGCTCAATCCCCCGCTCAGGAGGGAAACCGCCATAGCGATAATGGCGACTGCGGCAACAAATTTCCAACGAATGATATCAATCACAGGTTCGCGGTTCCCATCCTCAGAATATGCGACCTCAAAATTACCG
>DAOVYP010000520.1 GCA_030635565.1 Spirochaeta sp.
AACCAGGTGACCGTCGAATTCCGGTCCGTCGACGCAGACGAACTTTGTTTCATCACCGACGGTAACACGGCATCCGCCGCACATTCCCGTTCCGTCAACCATGATGGTATTCAGGGATACCATCGTCGGAACTTTAAAAGGGCGGGTAGTTTCTGCACAGAACTTCATCATAATCGGCGGTCCTATGGCTACAACTTGCGCAGGGGGCCGGTCGGATTCGCAGAGTTCCCTGAGGGGTTCGGTTACCAGGGCCTTGCGGCCGTAGGAGCCGTCATCGGTGACGACAATGAGTTCATCGGCCAGGACCTTCATCTCGCATTCCATGATGAGAAGATCTTTATTCCGGGCTCCCATGATAACGATGATTTCGTTTCCGGCGGCCCTGTTCGCCTGGACGATGGGGTGCATCGGTGCCACACCGATACCGCCGCCGACGCATACCACCGGCCCATCGAATTTTTCGATGTGGGTGGGAGTGCCCAGTGGACCAAGGACATTGGCGATGGAATCCCCTTCCTCCAGGGCGGCCAGTTTCAGCGTTGATGCGCCCACCGCCTGAAAAATGATGTCGATGCTGCCCTTTACCGGATCCGCATCGGCGATGGTGAGGGGAAAACGTTCGGCGAAATCGTTATCAAGCTGGATGATGAGAAATTGACCGGCTTTTCTTTCCCTGGCGATGTTCGGGGCCTCGAATGTGAAGCGATAGACATCGGCAGACAGTTTCCTTTTTTTGATAATACGGTTCATAAGGTACAACCTCGCTGATTGGATTTTCAGAGACTCTTTCAAAAGGTGTTACGGTAAAATGACCCTTGACAGGTCAGGGTTCAACTTTTCACCAGTTTGATAAAAGATTTTATATAGGAAAGGTAATTTCAAAAATCCCCGATTTTTAAATATACTCAGACCTTTAGAAAAGTTATTTCATGTATAAGAAAATAACTTTTCGACCCCATACTTGATGATCTTTCAGAATGGTAATTTTGAAAGATCATCAAGAAATTAAGCCATATTACCCATGCAGGTTATTTTTAGCAAGACGGCAGGAGAAATTGGACTCGGAGCCGCTTGATTGTGTAAGTTGTTTCGATGAAGCTTCTGTTGTTCTTTATCGACGGCCTCGGACTGGGTAAGAATGACGAGTCGAACCCGGCTCGGGGACTCCTCGACGGAATCGCCGATATTCCATTTGTACAGGATTTCTCACCATCAGAGTTCCCTGAAGGTATTCTGCTTTCCGCCGATGCTTCCGGAGATGTTCCGGGTTTACCCCAGTCGGCCACGGGGCAGGCGATGTTGATAACCGGTGTGAACGCTCCCTCTCTTCTGGGGTATCACCTGACTGCGCTGCCGAACGAAGTTCTTGTTGATCTTGTGACCGAGCGGAACATCATGATCCACCTGGCCGGGCGGGGTATCCCGGTTACGGCCTCCAATCTGTATTCACCGGAATTCTTCGCCCACCGGGAGGCATTGCAGGAAAAAAGAGGGCGGAATACCCTCCCGGTCTCGGCGCTGACGATTCAGAGTTCCGGGACACCCTTTCGGTATCCGGCAGATTATGATCGCGGACGTGCCCTGTTTGCCGACCTGACCAATCGTTTTCTCAACGAGAGAGGCTACGATATTCCCATGATCAGTGTCGAAGATGCGGCACGGCGCATGGCCGGTATCCTCACCGAGGCTGATTTTGTCTTTCATGAATATTTCGCCACCGACACCTACGCCCACAAGAAGCGGACGGTGGACCTTGAGAGGGCCCTCGGAGAGATCAACATATTTTTACGAACCTTGAGGGAGGAGACCGACCCCGATGAGACGGCTATCCTGGTGGTGAGCGATCATGGAAATTGCGAGGATGCCGACAATGCCGATCACAACCGCAATCCGGTTCCGGTTCTGCTGCTCAGCCGGAACATAACGGCCCGGGACGCTTTTCGCAGCATCACCCGGCTGGATGAAGTCCATGGCGGAATTCTCGCCTACTTCGGCTTACCCGTTGATGATGAAGTTCCAAGCGACTCAATCGCCGGGCTCTGATTTCCAAGCGAAATGAGAGGAGTGAACCAGTTCATTCTGGCGGGATCGTTCCTCGGCTCTCGCCTCCGGTACGACCCTTGATCC
>DAOVYP010000066.1 GCA_030635565.1 Spirochaeta sp.
AACTTCGACATGGCTTTACCGCTCATCAGGCCCAGGGGAAGAATCAGAATATTCGCCAATATCAGCGAGAAGAGAAATGAATAGGTGATTTCACCGTGGGTCGTAAAAAGATCCGGACCGGGACGCATTCCCTGTATGAGCAGGGCCCCCAACAGGACGGCGGCCGGCGGCGCTCCCGGAATCCCCAGGGTCAGCATGGGTATGAGCGATCCGGAAACCTCTGCGTTATTCGAGGCCTCCGAAGCGGCCACACCGTCGATAATTCCGGTTCCGAAACGCTCGGGAAGCTTCGACACCCTCACTGCTTCGTTATAAGCTACCATGCCGGCGATATTTCCCCCTGCTCCGGGAATAATACCGACGATCGTTCCGATAACCGAGGATCGTATCAGGAGGAACGGTTTTTTCATGAGACGAAAGAAGATCCGTCGAATCAGCTTCTTCTCCCTCTTATACGGAATAACGTTGTAATGAGTGTCCTTCTTGGCAATCATTCCGATGATTTCCGGAAGACAGAAGAGGCCGATCATGGCCGGAATCAGAGCGATGCCGTTCTGCATGCTCACCGACCCGAAGGAGTAACGGACCGACCCCTCAATGGGCGCGATTCCGATTACGCTCAGAAGCAGCCCGAAGGCGCCTCCGATCAAACCTTTCAGGATGGATTTCGACGCCAGGGTGGCAATGATGGTGAGTCCGAAAATCGTGAGCCAGAAGAATTCCGGCGGACCGAATTTCAGCGCGGCCCGGGACAGGGGCGGAGCAAGAAAGATGAGAAACAGCACCCCGATCAGGCCCCCTATCACCGATGAGATGGTGGCGGTAATTATCGCGCCGTAGGATTCCCCCTTGCGGGCCATCGCATACCCGTCAAAGGTAGTGGCGATGGCCGAAGGGGTTCCCGGTGTATTGATGAGGATAGCCGAAAAGCTGCCCCCGTAGATGGCCCCGCAGTAGATTCCGCCGAGCAGTGCCAGGGAGTGGACGGCATTCATGCCGAAGGTGAAGGGTACCAGGAGTGCGATCGCCATCGTGGCGGTCAGTCCCGGTAAGGCTCCGACAATGATTCCCGATCCCACCCCCAGGGTAATGATCAACATGTTTACAGGTGTAAATAACAGGTGCAGGGCTTCAACAATCATGGGAATACCTGACTAGATAACACCGAGCTGCTTGAGTATCGCCTCATACTTTACAGCTGTTTCCTTGATATAAGCCTTGTAATCCGCTGCACCGAGATTCTTCACTACCATGCCCATCTCTTCCATCTTGGCCATGAAATCGGGATCTGTACATACGGCTCGGAAGGCGTCTTCAAGAACGGCCATGACATCCGCGGGAGTTCCCTTGGGAACGCAGACGCCGCGATCGATACCTGCGGTCATGTCGATGCCCTGCTCGATGAAGGTGGGGGCATCGGGAAGCAGTCCGAATCGTTCTTCGGTGCCCAGGCCCAGCACGATGATATTATCGTTATGGGACACCAGGTCGTTGGAATTGGCGAAGAGAGCGTCGGTATGGCCGCCCAGAAAATTCGCAACCGAAGGAGCCGCTCCGGTAGAGGCGATATAGGTGAATTCCGCCCCGGTGATGTGCTGGAGCATGAGGTAGGCGATATGATGACCTGTGTAGGTACCCGAACCGCCGATTGTAATCTCACCGGGGTGAGCTTTCGCATAGGCAATGAAATCATCGAGATTTTTCCAGCGGCTGTCCTTGAGGACGGTGAGGCCGATGGGAGTAGTCTGGAAGAGATAGAGAGGTTCGAGCTGTTCTGTCTCGTAACCGGCATCATCCCGAACCAGGGGCTGTGCGATGATATGGGGAATATTATTCCCGCTCAGAGTGTATCCGTCCGGTTTGGCTTTCACCAGGGTGGACCAGCCGACTGCACCCCCGGCACCGGAGATATGCTTGATGACGATGCTGACTCCCAGGGCCTCTTCCAGCATTTCTTTCTGATACTGTGCGGTGATATCCGACTGTCCGCCGGGATTGAACGGGACCATGTAAGTAATGTTCTTCGATGGGAATTCGGCGTTTTCAGCAACACCGTCGGCAAAGACGAAACCTGTCATGTTCAGCAGAAGCACGGCAGCCACGATAAAACGAATCGATTTTATGTTCACAAGATAACCTCCAGGAATTTATTCCTCAGTGGATTTCAGACATGATACACGGTAATGATGCTCAATGAGAAATATAAATTCAGATGGATTCTGCACATTATCCCGTTTGAGAGCTATCCCAGGGGAATCGACAATCGCTTGAATCCTTCCATTGCCTCGTACTCGGCCAGTCCAAGCTGGTCATAGAGTACAGCCAGGCCCTTGTTCCTCGCCTCGGCCCTTTGCCAGAATTCTCTGCGGTCTGAGCCCGGGAAAAGAGCAGAGTCTTTCTGAGACTGGTGTTTAAAAATCGCCTTTCGTTTTCTCATCAACTCATCAGGGCTCATCGGAACGGCCATATCAATCTCATTGATCGGCCATTCCTGCCAGGCTCCCCGATACAGCCAGACACGGCAATCGTCTATCCAGGGGGCATCTTTCAGGCTGTTCAGGGATTCGAATATGGCGTTCAAACAGATTCTATGGGTTCCGTGGGGATCGGAGAGATCTCCGGCGGCATAGACCTGATGCGGCTTAATCGAATCCAGCAATGAGGTGATGATGGCAATATCGGATGATCCAAGTGGGCTTTTCCTGATAAGGCCGGTGTCGTAAAACGGCATGTCAAGGAAATGGATTCGCTCCTCATCAATCCCGATCAGTCGACAGCTGGCACGAGCTTCGCTCATACGGATGAAGGTCTTGATGTTCTTCACATCGGCTGAATCCAGTTCCCCGGGGTTCTTTCTGCCGATATCACCGTGAACTTTCGCAAATAAAGCCGACGCATCCGTGTTATCGAGGCCGAGTCCATGATGGAGATTCTGGAAAAAATCGGTGTATTGGATGACATCTTCATCAAAAACGGCAATATTCCCGGAGGTTTGATACGCCACATGCACCTCGTGCCCCTGGTCAACCAGACGTATGAAGGTTCCACCCATGGATATGACATCGTCATCCGGATGGGGGCTGAAGATGACGACACGCTTCCCGGCGGGAAGAGCCCGTTCCGGCCTGTTTGTATCGTCGGCATCGGGTTTCCCGCCGGGCCATCCGGTTATGGTGTGCTGCAGTTCGTTGAAGACATTGATGTTCACATTGTATGCGGAACCGAATTCTGTCATCAGATCGTTCATGTGATGTTCGTTGTAGTCCCTGTCCGTCAACTTGAGAATCGGTTTATTGAGTTCCTGACACAGCCAGACCACAGCTTTCTTTATCATCCGGTCGTCCCATACAGGAGTGTCGACGAACCAGGGTGTTTTCACCCTCGTCAGCTCTTCGGCTGCCGATTCATCCAGCAGAATCCCGGCATCCGGATGATCCTGAAATATGCCGGCCGGAACCTGATCCGACGATTCCTCCTCAACGATTTTTCTGAGAACCGGGGCCTTACCTTCACCCCAGGCAATCAGGATCACCTTGTCGGCCTTCATCATTGTGTCGATTCCCAATGTGAAGGCCATGTGAGGTACATGAGATTCCCCATAGAAATCGCCGGCGGCCGAAATAACGGAAACCCGATCCAGAGATACAATTCGGGTTTTTGAATCCCGGGGTGATCCCGGGGCGTTGAATCCGATATGTCCCCCGCTTCCGATGTTCTGAATGACGATATCCAATCCACCGCCTTCCTCGATAATCCGTTCATATTCCCGGCAAAAAGAATTCAGCTCCTCGCTCCGGATCGAAGCTTCCAGAATGTGGACGTCTATATCCCGAATATTGATATGGTCGAGAAAATGTGCGTGGAGGAATTGGCTTGAACTCTGTATCGAATCCACGGGAATGGGGTAGTATTCCGAGATTTGAAATACCTGGACATGACTGAAATCCAAACCCTCTTCCCTGTGCAGACGCAGAAGTTCCTCATAAAAGTTGTATAATGCGGGTTCCGCTCCCAGAGCCAGCCGGCAAGGTTCATTTGCAGATTGTTTCTCCCTGATTACCGCGGCAACCTCACCGGCTGCAAACAGTGATCCCGAACGGGAATTTCGAAAGATTGCAGCGGGTATCTTCTCGAATTGGAGATAAGACTCGTAACTGGAGTTATTTGGATAATTCAAATGCGAGAACCGGGAATCCTGCATCACTTACCGTCTCCCTGTCGATCAATTGGTTTCAACCGATAATCCTGAGTATGAACGATTGGTCTCCCCCGTTATAGAGGCGGCCGAAATACCCTGAAGCTAGCCACAGAAACGGAATTATCTTAATATCCGCCTAATGAATCGACTGAAACCCGTCCTTCTTGTCAGATTCAGCGTCGAGCATCCCTGGGTCGTCATACTGACTGCCGTACTGATTACGGTCCTGGCCGTTATACCCGTCACCCGTCTGAAAGTGGAGCCCGATGTGGAAAGCCTGCTGCTCCGGGATACAGAAACACAGATCTATTCCACCGATTTCGACCGTCTGGCCTTACTGGTGAAGGGGGATGGATTGTTCACTCAGACGGGACTGAATCAGTTTTCCGACCTGATCCTGCGTCTCGGTGAAGAGCTGGAAGCCGAGGAAATTATCGACCCTTTCGGCATGATTACAATGGAACGTGTCGGCAGTCGTTTGAGGCCTGTGACGATGTCCACCGGCGGTATAACACCTGAAACTCCGGAGGATCTGGCCGATTTCATACGACGCCTGGATGATGATCCATTCTCCCGGGGACTCATCACATCACAGGACGGCAGAGGCCTGGTCGCGTATTTCCTTGTTCCCAAGGGCCGGCCTTATCTGGAACAGGATGACGCTATACGGGAGGTTACCGTCTCCTACGGAGAACAGCTGGAGGTAACCCTCACCGGAACCATTACGTTCTCCGCCGAAATTGAGCGATATCTTACCCGGGATTTTCTCCTGCTGATGGCGCTGCTGGTGGTCACAATCCTGTTGAGTTATTACCTGAGTTTCCGTTCCCGTCGGGCCATGATACTCCCGGTGGTACTCGTCATGACCGGTACAGCCTGGTCCCTGGGTTTCATGGGTCTGATGGGCTGGCATCTCTCCATGGTGAGTATCGTCTCACCCCCTCTTGTTCTCGCCCTGGGAAGCTCCTACAGCATCCACATACTCAGCGAGTATTACCGACGCCCGATGACAGGTAAGAACAAGCACGAACGGATCATCGAAGCGGTAACAGGGGTGAGCGGAACCATCGTAATGGCTTCCCTCACCACAATTATCGGTCTGCTCTGTCTGCTTCTGGCATCAATGCCCCAGACCAGGCAGTTCGCCGTCTCAACATCTGTCGGAGTGGGCGCGACGGCCCTGCTATCTGTGAGCCTTTTTCCCGCCTCCCTTTCTCTCCAGCGCCCCGTGGCCGAAGCGAAGGTGAAAAAAATGAACTCCGATATTCTGAGCCGCGGACTGGAACGATTGGGTCCGATCCTGATCCGTCGGCGGTGGCAGGCATTGCTTGTGTTGATCTCTCTTTTCATCGTATCCGCTTTTCTCGCTCCACGGGTGGCCTTCAACACCAGACCTACTTCGTATTTCCCGGAAGTTTCCCCTGTAATCGGGGAATTAAAGGATTTCAGTCAGGAAGTGGGCGGCATGGATGAGATTACCATTACACTGACGGCTCCGGAAAACGAAGCGAATTATTTTCTTCGTTCTGATGTTCTGGAGAAAGTTCACAGAATGGAAAACCGGTTTGTCAATCATTCTGATGTTTCCCATCTCATGTCACTGCCCGCCTATCTGTCTTTTGCCTCGGAAACGGTGTTGGGACAGAAAGGGGATTTCACAAACCGCGGATTGAATCTTCTGGTAAGCCGGATGTTTCTCTCTGCCGGAGATTCGCCGGCGGCGTCCCTGGCCAACGAAGATTTCTCCAGGATCAGTCTGAAATTGAGGATTTACAACGGATCCGAAGAACGTCCTGTCGATGAACAGGACACCAGCCGGATTGCCGCCGAGCTTGAAAAGATTCTGCAGGATGATCTGCCGGAGGGAGTCGAGTGGAAGATGGAAGGGTTAAGCCTGGATTTTCTTGAGCTGTCGAGCCTCATGCGCCGGGACTTTCTGCTATCCACCCTTGTGGCACTGGCTGCGATCGGAGTGTTATGCACCCTGGCATTCCGGTCGCTGAAGATCGGAATTCTGGCCCTCCTACCCCTGACCGCCGGTATCGCCGTCACATTTATCCTCATGGTGATATTCCATATTCCTCTGGATATGACGACCATCATGATGAGCTGCATCGCCATCGGTGTGGGGGTGGATGATGCGATCCATTTCCTTCTCCATCACCGGCGGGAGGAGATGGAAAACCCGGAAAACCCGGGTGCTGTCGCCGGTAATACTCTGCGTCACACCGGACGCCCCATTGTTCTCACCACACTATCGATCGTTCTGGGACTGGCCTGGTTCGTTTTTGCCGAATTCCGTCCCATTCGATATTTTGGACTGCTCATCGTTTTCACCCTGACAGCCGCCTGCCTGTCTACCCTGTTCCTCCTGCCACCGCTGGCAGGAAACGGCATAAAGCAGACCAAACAATCCAAATAGAGTGTCCCTAACCCTGGTGCACCTCAAGAGATTCAGCAGTCTCCACAGTTATAACTCCTGAACCCTATCTAATTTCATTCAGGAGGACAATCTATGTATATCCCCGAACACTGCCCAAATCCCCAGTGCGAGAACTATCAAGCACCTCCAGGGACCCGCTGGTACCGAAAAATCGGACAATATCATACCCACACCTTCGGATCGGTCCCCAGATTCAAATGCAGATCCTGTCATACCGGCTTCTCCAAACAGACCTTCTCCATCAACTATTACTCCAAAAGAGAACTCGATTATCGCTACATCATCAGGCAGATCAACGCCTGTGCCGGGATTCGCAACATTGCCCATGACCTCCAGGTTAAACCTGAGGCCATCACCAACCGCATCAACCGATTGGCCCGAAATGCCGTCCTGGCGAACCAATGTATTGTTGACCTTCTCCCCTTCGATGAAGACCTGGTTCTCGATGGTCTGGAGAACTTCTGCGTCAGTCAATACTTCCCGGATAATTACACCATCATGGTCGGGAAAGACTCCCAGTTCGTCTACGACTGCGACTATACCACCCTGCGTCGGAAAGGCAGAATGAGGCCCGATCAGAAACGCAAACGGGCACTTCTGGAGGTCATCTTCAAAGCTTCGACGAAGGGAGTTGAGAGCTCCTTTCGGCGCCTGCTTTGTTCTCTGAGCGAAAGACAGCCTGAGAGGGAACTCCCTCTAATTCTTTATACAGACGATAAATCCGACTACGAGAGGGTCTTGTGGAACACTAAAGAATTCAAGGAGCGAGTCTATACCGGAGGGTGGCGTCATCATAAGACCAATTCGAAAGAAGGTAGAAACACTCAGAATCCTCTATTCCCGGTGAACTACATCGACCGGGAGATTCGCAAGGATATGGCCTCTCAGACTCGAGAGACGGTTCAGTTTCCACGGAATGTGTCCAATGCGATGTTGAGGATGAATCTCTATCTTTTTGATCACAATACCCGAAAGCCCTACCGAATCAACAATCCGGTGAAGAGAAAGCTTCGGCATGCCCAGGCAGCAGGATTAGCGAGGCAGGATCTGGATCGAATAACCAAAGGCTTTTTTGAGAAGAGGTTCTTCCGGAAGCGGGGGCAAAGCTTATCGGAATCAGCGATGAAGACCCTTCAACGTCAGTGGGTTACTCCACTTCGGGAGAAGCCCGAACGGCTCTGGAAATACCTGGATGCCTGACAAGGATTCCTTCATGGGTGATTTACACCAGGATTAGGGACACTCAATATGGGTTAATAAAAAAGCCGTTCCCGAAGGAACGGCCCGTGCTGCCACCAAAGAGATTTGAACTCTTGACACATGGATTTTCAGTCCACTGCTCTACCAACTGAGCTACAGCGGCATGCGTAGCGGTACAATACAAAAAGCTTCACACGCTGTCAACCGTGCGCATTGCCTCAGAATCCAATCGAAAGACAGTGGTTGATTCATAACTGAAATCATGGCTGCCGTTGAAAGTTGTCAACGGCCGGGGTAGCATGATTGTGGACAATCTGCGTGCAAGGAGCCAGGTTATGGCTGACAAGCTTGGCATCGGCATCATCGGATTCGGCAACTGGGCGCGAACCGCCTACGTCGACACGCTTGGTGATATCGAAGACGCGTCGGTGGTGGCTGTTTCGGCCAGATCCGATGCGACCCTGAGGGCCGCACAAAAAGCCTTCACCACAGATATAGTCGACTATCACAACTACCACGACCTGCTCGTCGACAACGATGTGGACGCGGTCCTGATCGCGACTCCCAACAGTCTGCACGCCGAGATTGCGACCTCGGCACTCAAGGCCGGCAAGCACGTCTTTCTCGAAGCCCCCTTCGGCGACTCTCCGGATCAAACCTTCTCCTTCATCGACCAGGCCGAGGAAATCATCGCCGGCCGCCAGGGCGGTCAAATCTTCCAGGGCGATCTTGAACTCGGTTACATCCCGGTAGTGCACCACGTTTGCGAGCTCCTGTCAGACGGGGCGCTGGGGGACCTGCTGTCGGTGTCGGTCCGTTTGTGGACCAACTGGGGCGTCGACGGTGCTGCCGAGAACGCGGAGTCGACCCGACTCGGCTTCTATGTCTGGACCGGACCGTGGTACCTGCAATTGCTCGACCTGCTCGTCGGCAGGCTGCCTGA
>DAOVYP010000457.1 GCA_030635565.1 Spirochaeta sp.
ACAGGCAGAAAAAACGGCTTTCGAAGAGGTGAAAATCAAAACCGATGCCGCCATCAGGGACAAGCGAATCGCCGAGGATGAATCGGAACGGATTAAAAGTGAAGCCGAAGTCGAAGCGGAACGTATCCGTCAGCAGGCCGTCGATGAGCGGGACAGGGTTTACGAAGAAGCCCGCAGTTCCGGATATGATGAAGGTCGTGAGGAGGGCTGGAAAGAGGGCCGCGCAGAAGCCGAACGGCTGATTGAGCGGCTGCACAAGATTCTTGACGCTTCAATAGCAAAGAGACAGGAAATAATCGATGAGGCGGAAACCCAGCTCATCGATCTGGTACTTCTCGTATCCCGGAAAGTTGTCAAGGTAATAAGTGAAAACCAGAAGAATGTGGTGATCAACAACATTGTACAGGCTCTCAGAAAGCTCAAGAGTCGTGGGGATGTTGCAATCCGCGTCAACCTGGGGGATCTGGATCTCACCACAGAACACATCAAAGACTTTTTACACATGGCGGAGAACGTGAAATCCATAACCGTTCTGGAAGACTCTTCTGTTGACAAGGGCGGTGCGGTTATCGAAACGGATTTCGGACAGATTGACGCCCGGATTTCCAGCCAGCTGAGGGAAATCGAAGAGAAGATACTCGAGCTGGTGCCTATCCGGACGACCGGGGAGGGTTGATCATGGTACTCGAAAAGTACCTGAATGCCGTCGATAAGACCGATCCGGTGAAATACCTTGGAAAGGTAAAACGGGTCCAGGGAATACTGGTTGAAAGCATCGGTCCACGGGCCGCCGTGGGTGAGATGTGCCACATCATACCCAGGATGGGGAAAACTCTTCTTGCCGAAGTTGTGGGTGTCAGAGATGAGGTCGTCCAGCTGATGAGCTACGATCCGTTGATCGGTCTGGAAACCGGAGACTCGGTAGTGGCTTCGGGAAGCGACCTCAATGTCCCGGTAGGTCCGGAAATGCTGGGTCGGGTATTCGATGCCCTGGGTCGTCCCATGGACGGTAAAGGACCGATTACCGTCAAAACCCATTATCCGATGTTCAACAATCCCCCCTCTCCGATGGAAAGGGCCCCCATCTCCCTCAGAATCGATACGGGCATCCGGGCGATCGACGCCATCATGCCCATCGGCCGTGGTCAGAGAATGGGCATATTTTCCGGCTCGGGGGTCGGTAAATCGACCCTGCTTGGCATGGTTGCCAGGAACACATCGGCAGATGTCAATGTTATCGCTCTTATCGGTGAGCGAGGCAGAGAAGTGCGGGAATTCATTGAAAACGACCTTGGAGTAGAGGGACTTAAACATTCGGTGATCATTGTCTCTACCTCGGATACCCCGGCTCTGGCCCGTGTCAGGGGTGCCTTCACGGCAACAGCTGTCGCCGAATATTTCCGTGATCAGGGCAATGACGTCATGCTTCTTTTTGATTCGGTAACCCGATTCGCCATGAGTCAGCGGGAAATCGGCCTGGCCATCGGGGAACCGCCTACCACCAGAAGCTATACACCATCAGTTTTTTCACTCATGCCCAGGCTGCTGGAGCGACCGGGTGTTTCGCTGAAAGGCACAATTACGGGGCTTTATACGGTGCTTGTCGAGGGTGACGATCTGGATGAGCCCATATCCGATGCCGTGCGTGGTTATCTTGACGGCCATATTGTGCTCAACAGACGTATGGCGGACCGGAACCATTACCCGGCTATCGACATACTGGCGTCAATCAGCAGGGTTGCGCCACGGTTGATGGGCCGGCGGACCACCGAAGCGGCGGGCAAAATACGCCGTCTGATTTCCGCATATCGTGAAAAAGAGGATTTGATCGATGTCGGTGCATATGTCAAAGGGACCGATCCCGATGTGGATGAAGCCATAGACAAGAGAGAGGCTTTAAATAATTTTCTGATTCAGGGAATTACAGAACATGAAGAACCGTCCAGCATCTTTTCCCGAGCCGCTGAATTGGCTGGATTGGAGCCGGATGAAGACGAAGAAGGATCCGGAGATGAAGCGGTTTCGGTTTTCGCTTGAGACGCTGCTTTCCCTCAGGAGGGAGCGCGAACAGGAATGTGAGATAGCATTGGCTGTTGTCACAGGTCGGCTGGCGACCATCGATAATCGGATCGAAAGGGCTCGCCTGGCAGGAGACAATGCCTTTATGGCCGGCGGAGTCACGATTGATGAACTGAGAGCAAGAGACAGGCTCTGGATGAAATCGGTGAGCGACCGCAAGGCCCTGGAACAGCCCAGGATAGAGGCTTCAATGAAAGTTGACGATGCCAGGATAGTCTATTCCGAAGCCCATTCCCAGAGAGCCGCCCTGGACAAGCTCAGGGAAAAGCGTATGGAACAGTGGAAATTTCAGGCCAAGCGGGAAGAGATAAAAAGACTGGATGAAACGGCCAGGGGTGCACCGGTGAGACGCCGCCTGACAGGAGGGGATGAGTGAAGAGCTACAGCCGCGGCGGAGGAATCGCGAAGATTATCTTTCTCCTGATATTGATAGTTGCCTTAATAATCGGTGGGCTTATCTGGCTGGATTTCCTGGGAATACT
>DAOVYP010000407.1 GCA_030635565.1 Spirochaeta sp.
ACTACCTCGATAAAGGATTCATTGAAGCGGATGTCACTGCTGAATACACGATTGATGAGAAATCCAATCAGGCCTCAGTTGTTTTCACGATTGTGGAGGGTAACCAGACCAAGATCAGTGATATTCGATTTGTCGGCAATGACAAGCATGTTTCCGATAATACGCTTAAGAACCTTATGGAAACCAAGCCTCAATCCCTGTTCAGCAAGGGACTTTTTGTTGAAACAAAGCTGCAGGAAGACATCAAAACCATAGAGCGCTATTACGGCGACCAGGGATTTATTAACGCAAAAATTCTTGACGTAAATAAGGAAATTATCTTCGACGAGGATGAAAACCTCAACAAAATGGTGATAACAATTGTCATCGAAGAAGGAAATGCCTGGTCATACGGCGGAATGCGTTTCAACGGCAATCACATTTATTCCGATGCCGAGCTGGAAGCACAAGTCCTGCAGCAACCCGGAAAAACTTTCAGCAGCACGAGATTTCAGGTGGATTACCAGCGTGTAACGGATCTATATTACGAAAACGGCTATATATTCAACACATTCACATATGAAGAGGTCAGGGTGGATGAGCGCCGGGAGATTTCTTATATCGTTGAGATTACCGAAAGAGACCGTGCTCATATCGAGAACATCATCATCCGTGGAAACGACAAGACAAAGAGCTATATCATCCGCCGGGAGATCCCCCTTGATGAAGGAGAGGTTTTCAGCAAGGCGAAGATCCTCGAAGGTGTGATGAATCTCCATAACCTTCAGTACTTCGATGCTATCGAGCCTCAGACTTATCCGGGCAGCAGCGATGGCCTTATGGATCTGATCGTCGATGTTGCCGAGGGTAAAACATCCGATATCGGTTTCGGGCTCTCTTTCTCAGGAGGACCGGACTTCCCGATTTCAGGACAGCTGAACTGGAACGATCGCAACTTTCTAGGGCGAGGACAGGTTGTCGGTGCGGAAGTGAATATCTCTCCCGACAGACAGAGTGTCACCCTGCGATTCACCGAACCTCGGATTCTGGGCACGAGGTGGTCCGGGGGCATCGATGTCAGCTGGAGCCACGACGTAAACAGACGTATCAACCAGGACTGGGACGGTAACGGGCTCCCTGATCCATACAATACCTGGCAGGAGTACGATGCCGCCGGTCGTATCGTCCCCGAAGACTACCAGATGGAATACAAATCCCATTACATTTCTACTGGTTTCAGCACCGGATATACCTGGGTGACCCGCCTTGGCCGCCTTGGTTTATCCACCGGCCTGCGCTTCACATGGGAATATGTGGATTACGACCCGACGGTGTACAGGCCTCACAATCAGGATTTAAGGGAAAACCTCGAGAACTGGAAATACGATGATAATATTTCCCTGCGTCTGTCCTGGGATACCAGGGATCTGCGTTTCGACGCCACCAAGGGATTCATCCTCAGCGAAAGTATCACCTTCGCCGGTCTGCTTCCTGTATCACGTCGGGAATACATCAAGAGTGTTACACGGTTCAATTACAACCTCCTGATGTTCAATGTTCCCGTCGGTGACAAGGGCGGCGCATTCAAAGGTACATTCTATTTCAACACCGCATTCCAGGCACTCTTTGACAAGCCCTGGTCGGATACAATAGCCGATCGCCAGAGGGACGGTTTTTACATAGACGGTATGTTCGTTGCCAGGGGATGGGATCCCAGCTCCGGTTATCGATATCTCTGGGACAACACCATCCAGTTTAAATTTCCGATCGTACCCAATATCCTGGCCTTCGATATTTTCATGGATATCGTCGGTGCATGGGTTGCTACCAGAGGACAATTCACGAGCAGCAACGCTCTTCTGAACATGCATATCAGTGACTGGAGATTTTCTCTCGGCGCCGGATTCCGTTTTGCCAACCCGCAGTTTCCAATCGGAATCTATCTTGTGAAAAAGTTTCAATGGGACATCAACGGTAATATCAACTTGAACCCGGAGCCTGATCTTGCGGAATTCAAGAACTGGGGCATGGATCTGGTTATTGCCTTCAATATGGATATTTACTGAAGCAGAAGCCGCCTCCTCTGGTGGCGGTCAAGGGAAAGGCTTTGCCGTGACTCTTATTTCCGAAGTTCGGCGGCTTTTGCAACACCGTAAGCCCCCAATGGGGGCGTAACCCACAAACCACCTGCTTTGCAGATGGTTGTTGATTAGGAGTCGAAAAATGAAACGCCTGATTGTTTCGATACTGGTAGTTGCCTGTTTTATACTGACCATGCCTCTCGGTGCTGAGCAGATTACCAAGGTTGCCGTACTGGATTATACCAGGATTCTGTCGGCATTCTATGCCGACTCGGCCGAAGCCCGTCGTATTGAAGAGATGAAAACGGTCTTTGCGGAAGAAGTACGCAGGCTTCAAGTAGAAATCCAGGATCTGGAAGAAAGAAAACTTGAAGCTGAAAATCGCGGAAATTCACGGAATGCGCTTGATCTGGACAGTCGTATTCAGGATAAAAAACAGTATTATCAGGAATATGTCAGAGTCAGGGGTAACCAGATTCAACAATCCTCGGCCAATCTTGGTTCCAGCAGCGAACTGGCCAGGGAGATTTTAAGGGAAATCCAGTATGTCGCCGAATCGAACGGTTTCAGTATTGTTCTCAAACGTTCCGATCCGAATCTTTTATGGTGGAGTTACGAAGTCGATATCACCGATCTTGTACTCCAGCGGCTGATGAGTACCAATTAGATCAGTCCGGAAGGACTAAATAGATGTCCGCCAGCAGGGAAATGACCCCCATGTTCCGTCAGTATACGGAACATAAAAACAAGCACAAGGATGCCGTGCTTTTTTTCAGGATGGGGGATTTCTATGAGATGTTTAAAACCGATGCCATTGAAGTGAGCCGATTACTGAATCTCACGCTTACCCAGCGGCAGGGCATCCCCATGTGCGGTATCCCTTACCATGCCGCAGGCAATTACATC
>DAOVYP010000040.1 GCA_030635565.1 Spirochaeta sp.
GCCGCCGCCCTGGGAAACCTTCCGACAGTTGAGCTGCTCACAGAGTCGGGAGCCGAAATTGACGCGAAGGCCAGGGACGGGCAGACCCCGTTGATCGCTGCAGCCGGCGAAGGGCATCTCGCGGTGGTACAAGTCCTTCTGGAGGCGGGGGCGGATGCAACCCTGCAGACAATCTTTGGATTTACAGCTCTGACATCCGCCTTTGTCAATGAGCATCAGGAGTTGTCCGATTTTCTGCGGGAGCGGCAGGCCGGCCCGGGAAGGGGTTCAATGGAAAGTACCTACCTTCCCTTCCCGGTCAACACGAAATCTGTCGACCGGATTTTAAACCTGTTCTCGGCACCGGACCTGCCGGCGACAACCTATACCCTGGTGCTGGATGAAGAACCGGTCATTCCCGAGAAAGTAACCTACATCTCAATCACAGCCACTGATAACAAGCAGGCTGCAGGAAGCTTTCTTGAAAAATGCGAGAACGGGATTGCCGGCCAGATCGAGATGCAAGGTGATTTGATGATTATCGGCCCGCATCTCACAACCTTGCTCAATCGCTCAGCTGTCCTTTCGGAACTTGATTATTCAACAGTCATAATCCACCTTCAGTCGGGCATGCCCGGCATTCTCATCGGAAGCGGGATTCGTGAAGATTCGATACCGTCGGTCTTTAGACTGATCCGGAATCTGCTCTTCTCCGGCGGCCCGGTCACGGTACGAAAACTGAGCGGCCGGGAACTCGACTGGTACTGGGCGAGTATCTCATGGGACATTGAAGAACCGATCTATGTATTTGAAAACACAAGACACAAGGTCCTGATTGATTTCGGCGAGGACGGAAGTATGTTCTACGTTGATCTCTTTGACAATCTGCAGTGGGTTCCAACATTCAGTAAACAGTAGTTCCACGAGATGAAACAGGAGCACCGAAATAGAATTGTTCGCATGAAAAACTTGGTAAATCGATCATCAATTCAGGTATGGCATAAAAAAAACTGTTTAGCTGACAGTTGCAGCAATTAAAAAATACATGTGATAATCATTTTTCAGGAGAAATATGTGCGGATAAATATTACTGTAATCATTATAAATGTAATAGCAATTCTGGGAATCGGTATTTCATTTTACAAGAACAGGGAAAAATCCAAAATGGCCTTGAAGGTTGCGTTAAAAGGGACCTTGAATATGGCGCCTGCTATTGGAATTATAATTGTCCTGGTAGGGCTGCTTCTGGGATTTTTCAAGCCTGAATTCATATCGAAGCTTTTGGGAAATCAATCAGGTATTATCGGAATTGCTCTGGCATCCGTTGCTGGAGCAATACTTATGATTCCATCACTTGTTGCTTTTCCACTGACAGCTTCCCTCGTTGAATCAGGAGCCTCAATTTCTGTTGCAGCGGCATTTATCACAACCCTGACGATGATCGGCTTTGTTACCCTTCCTATTGAGATAAAGGAACTGGGTACAAAACTGACTTTTCTGCGGAATGGTATCAGCTTCATCATCGCGGTTGGAATTGCTCTTATTATGGGGGCAATTTTATGATGAACAAGGACTTGAATAATAAAAAACAACAGCATGGAAACAGCATGAAGAAGAAGAAAAATAAAAAAGGTGGGATTATTTTATTTGCAGGAATTTTAATTGCAGCAGTTATTCTTATTATCCTCTACCCTGAAAACAAAGATGCCAGTATACAAGCGTCGTATGATATATTTATTGAGCTGATTCAGATACTCCCGGCAATTATGGTTCTTATGGGACTTTTTACTGTATGGGTAAGCAAGGAAATCGTCGTAAAATATCTGGGTCATGCCTCCGGTATTACCGGCCTCGGACTTGCCCTTTTTATGGGAATGATTCCAACCGGTCCTCTCTATATTGCTTTTCCAATAGCTTCCATGCTCTTAAAAAAGGGCGCAAGAGTTGCCAATATTATCATTTTCCTCTCTGCCTGGGCATGTATAAAACTTCCGCAGGAACTGATGGAATTGCGTTTTATGGGATTTAAATTCATGATTGTCAGACTCATATTTACCGTTGTTATGGTAATTCTTATGGGGCTGTTTATAGAAAAGATAGATGGATCATCAAAATCTTCTGAGGTTAAATCCATAGAGGATTAAAACAGACGAACTCGCGGAAAAAGTCGGTACACCTCACGAGCTGCCTCGCAGCATCTCCACCATGGAGCGGGCGGCATCCCCCGCTCCCGGGACACCGGCCGCGATGATAGCCGTCACCAGAGCCGATCCGACTATCGCGGCATCGGCCATTTTCACCACGGCCTCCACCTGCGCCGCATCCTGAATACCGAAACCGGCCATAATGCGCAGTCCCGAACCGGCGGCCGCCCCACGGCGCCGCAGTTTCGACAGGAAAGCTTCCTGTTCGGGGCCAAGCTCAGTATATGTCCCGGTAATTCCGCTGCGCAGGGCTACATAGATCCAATCCAGGTTCTCGGAGAGAACCTCATCAAGTCGCTTATCGGATATCCAGGGAATCACAACCGGTACCGCAGGACAGCCGGCGGCGGAAGCAGCGGCATAGAGCCCCTCGTCGGCTCCGGGCACCAGGTCCGGAATGATGAGCCCGGTGGCTCCTGAGTCCTTCGCACGGCGAACGAAATTCTCCACGCCGGGTGTGAATACCAGGCTTGCGTAACTCATCACGAACACCGGGATATCCGACTCTGCGCGTATGGCTTCCAGCAGCTTCCAGGCATCGGCCACCTTGAACCCGGCGTCCAGGGCCTGGCGGCAGGCCTCCTCAATCACCGGACCGTCGGCATTGGGGTCCGAAAACGGGATTTGCATCTCCAGGGCGAAGGCTCCTCCGGCGATGAGACCCCGGGCAACATCAAGGGAGGCCTCGTAAGTGGGGAATCCTGCAATAAAATGAGTGACGATTCCGGGATTGATCGCGTTGCTCATATCTCGTCCTCCCTGATGCTCTCGTCATGAAGAAAAGTTCTCCATGCCGCACCGTCCATGGCGGCGGCGGTGATGAAGATGTCCTTGTCTCCCCTGCCGGACATGTTCACCACCACGGTCTTACCAGGTCCAAGATCCCGGGCCATTACAATGGCAACAGCCCCGGCGTGGGCCGACTCCAGGGCGAAGATAAGCCCCTCTTCCCGGGCGAAGAATTTCAAGGCGTCCAGGGCCTCATCGTCCCGGACACTGACGAAGCGAATCCGCCCCGTCTCCCCGAGATAGGCCAGCTGCGGACCGATACCTGCATAGTCGAGACCGGCCGATAT
This sequence comes from Spirochaeta sp., assembly GCA_030635565.1. Taxonomy (GTDB): domain Bacteria; phylum Spirochaetota; class Spirochaetia; order DSM-2461; family DSM-2461; genus UBA2779. The sequence continues at coordinate 3,260 of DAOVYP010000040.1, forward strand.
GGAATGTGTCGACAGCACCTGACCGTCGGGGTCGGTGAGAAATCGGCTTTTGTAACCCTGAACCACCCCGACTTTCCCATCACCTGTCATCCGGGCTGCGTTGTTACCCATCCCGGGCCCGCGCCCACCTGCCTCGGCACCGATGAGGATGGGGTGTGCATCCTCCAGGTAAGGCTCGAAGAAACCGATGGCATTTGAACCACCGCCGACGCAGGCTACCATTGCATCCGGGGTCACTTCACCCAACTGCTCTTTTGTTTCACGGCCGATGACGGACTGGAATTCCCGGACCATATCGGGGAATGGCGACGGCCCCAGGGCGGAGCCCAACAGGTAGTGGGTGTCCTCCCAGCTGGATGCCCAATCCCGCAGGGCGGCGTTCACCGCGTCTTTGAGGGTTCGGGAACCCGATGACACCGGACGCAGTTCAGCGTCGAAGAGTTCCATCCAGTAAACGTTGGGATGCTGCCGGCGAATGTCCTCTTCGCCCATGTACACCACGCATTCCAGTCCCAGCCTGGCACATGCGGCGGCGACGGCCACTCCGTGCTGACCGGCGCCTGTCTCGGCGATGATGCGTTTTTTCCCCATGCGTTTGGCCAGCAGGGCCTGGCCGGCGGCGTTGTTGATTTTGTGAGCTCCGGTGTTGGCCAGCCCTTCCAGTTTCACGTAGATGTCCGCCCCGCCGATGGCGGCCGAAGCATTGTGAGCAGGGAGCAGCGGTGTTGGGCGGCCGATGTAGTCCCGGCTGAAAGCTGCCAGGTCGGACAGGAAATCCGGGTCATCCATGGCCCGGTTGAACTCTTCTTCCAATCGTTCCAACGGGCGGCGGAGCACTTCAGCCACATAGCGGCCGCCGTATTCTCCGAAGAATCCTTTATCACTCACTTTTCCGCCTCCATACTGACCTCTGGCGCCCCGCGCCTGAATTCCTTTCGCTGCCGCGACAAATTTCCGAAGCTTCTCATCATCCTTCAAACCTTTTTCCGCTTCCACCCCGCTGGACACATCCACCAGGCCGGGCTTCCACTCGGCCACAATGGCACCGACATTATCGGGATTCAGGCCGCCCGCAATCCAGAGTCGGCGGCGCCCGGCGGCGGCGGACACCAGGGCGGGATCCAGCCGTTTGCCGGTGCCCCCCCCGGCGTCGGGAGAAAAGGCGTCCACCAGAACAGCCGGGCTCCCGGTCTCATCCATGGCCGCCGCATCCTCACGATGCGCCAGGCGCAGCGCCTTGTAGGACGGCCATGAGCGAACAGTGTCCGCCGTCTCATCCCCGTGAAACTGAATGAAATCAAGGGCGCCCTCTTCCAGAAGGGCGGCGATATCGTCAGGCAGCGCTTCCCCCGCCGCAAGGACGACCACCGCCACTTTTATTACAGGCAGATCGGCACATTCCCTGATAATCCCCGGCCCGGCCCGGCGGGGAGACTCCGCCAGAACAAAACCGATCAGGTCCGCACCGGCATCCACAGCAAGCTCGGCATCCGCCCGGTTGGTGATACCGCAGATTTTCACCAGGGGTACGCCGTCGCGGTAACGGGAATACAGCCGCTTCCAGGCCCCGTAGCGTCGCCGGGCCTCGTCAACATCGGCCCAGGCAGCGAGGAGTTCCCCGGCCAGTTCCGGAGAGCGGGCTACCGCCTCTCCCACCAGGAAACCGGAGAAACCCGAACCCCGGACGAAGAGGGCATCATCAGCCCGGGAAATTCCCGACTCGTAAATAACATAACAGGGCCAGTCAATGAGGTTCCGGATTTCCAAAGGAAGAAGAGGTTCCACCTTGAAGCGTCTCAGGTCCCGGCTGTTGATACCCACCAGAGGCGCCCTCAGGGAACGAACCTTGTCCACGTCTTCCCGGGAATGCAGCTCCACCAGGCAATCCATCCCGAGCTCGACGGCGCGGCCGTACATAATCGCCAGGAGTTCGGCTTCCAGCAGGGTCGCGATGAGCAGGACGGCATCGGCGCCGGCCCGCCAGCTCACCTCAACATCTTCAACGCTTAACAGAAAGTCCTTTCGAAGCACCGCAAGGTCGGGATGGGCGGTTTTCACCGCAATGAGGTCGGCCAGGGAGCCGCCGAAGCGGGCCTCTTCGGTAAGTACACTCACCCGGCGGAAACCGGCCTTCCTGTAGCGGCCGGCCAGGGTGGCGGGATCGGGAATATCGGCGATATCCCCCCTGGATGGACTGCGTCGTTTAACCTCGGCGATAAGGATGCCGCTGCCAGCGGAAGCCACCGTCGGGCGGGGGGCGCCCTCTCCGACAGCGAACGGTACCAGCGGTGCTACCCGCTCAACCGGCAGATCCAGACCCTGGGCCGCACCGTCCCGGCGCACCCGCTCCGCCCTGCCGGCGGCAATTTCCACCAGAATATCCGGAGTGTCACCACTCACGCCGCAGAGCCCCCGCTGCCGCCGGCACGCTTCCTGAGAGCCTCAACCTTGGCCGCGGCACGGCCGTCGTTCAGGGCGGCCTTCGCTCGGCTATACCCGTCTGCAATGTCCGAGGCGATACCGGCCACCGCCAGGGCAGCACCGGCGTTCAGACAGACCGCCTCCCGGACGGCCGCCGGCCCACTGCCCCGGAGCAGATCCCGGGCGGTTCCGGCATTCCCGGCTCCGTCTCCCCCGACCAGATCGTCAACACTATATCCGGAGATACCCAGAGACGAGGGATCGAAAAGCTCCTCCGACTCCACGTCATTCTCGTCAATCATAAAGATTTTCGTCGGTGCCGCCGGTGAGATTTCATCCAATCCGTCAACCGAACGGACGGTCCAGACCCGTTTCACCCCGAGCATCTTTGCCGCCCGGGCCATAACCGGCAGCAGGGTGTCTTCATACACCCCGATAATCTGAAAATCGGCTCCGGCGGGATTCGCCAGGGGACCCAGGCAGTTCATGATGGTCTTCACCCCAAGAGCCTTTCGGACCGGACCGGCATGGCGCATGGCCCCGTGGAACAGGGGTGCCGCCATGTAGGCGAAGCCTTCGTCCTTCACACTGGCCGCCACCCCCTCGGGGTCCAGATTTGTCGGGACTCCCAGAGCACTGTAGAAATCAGTGCTCCCGGATTTGGAACTCACCGCCCGATTCCCGTGTTTGGCCACCGTCGCCCCGCAGCTCGCGGCCAGCAGGGCCGAGAACGACGAGATATTAAAGGTATGCAGCCCGTCGCCGCCGGTACCGCAGGTGTCCAGGATGCCTTCGGACTTCAGGCTCATCGGCAGGTTGACCGGACGCCGCTTTTCAACCAGCACCGAGACGCAGCCGGCCACTTCGTCGGCGGTAACGCCTTTTGCCGACAGAGCGGTCAACATTCCCGCAGTGTAGGCATCCTCAAGAGATCCGTCGGTAAGTTCATCCATGAAGGCCGCCGCCTCATCCCTTGTCAGGTCGGTTCCGGAGATCACCTTACTCAACAATTCCGAACGATCCAGAGGCTCCCGCCTCCAGTTGAGGAAGTTGGCCAGGAGTCTCTCTCCGTGTTCACTGCCGATGGATTCAGGGTGGAACTGCACCCCTTCGACGGGGAGGATCTTGTGCCGCAGCCCCATGATCTCCCCGTCGGTGGAGCGGGAGGTCACCTCGAGTTCAACCGGCACCGAGGAAGGATCCACCGCCAGTGAATGATAGCGGGTGAATTTGCAGGGATTCGGGAGGTTGCGTAAAACGCCGTGTCCGTCCACTTCGATGGGCTCCACCTTCCCGTGAACGATGTTCCTGGCCTGGACGATTTCCCCGCCGAATGCCTCGGCCAGACACTGATGCCCCAGGCAGACTCCCAGAATGGGAATCTTCCCGGCAAAAGCCTTGATAGCTTCAACAGAGATACCCGCATTCGAGGGCGTGCCCGGTCCCGGGGAGATGATGAGACGGTCGGGTTCCAGGGCCTCGAGATCCGCAATGCTGATCTCATCGTTCCTGAATACCCGAACCTCTTCGTCGGGATCGTCTTCGATAATCCTGCTGATCATCTGATAGATGTTGTAAGTGAACGAATCGTAATTGTCGATCAGCGCGATGAACCGTTTGGTCGTCATTACTAAACCTCCACGCCGGCGGCAAGGGCCAGGGCCCTGAGTTTCTCGTTGGTTTCTTCCAGCTCGCGCTCGGGATTCGAGTCGTACACAACACCGCCCCCCGCCTGGAGGAAAAGCCGGTTCTCCTTTTTCAGGGCGCTGCGGATTGTGATGCAGGTGTCCAGTGACCCGCCGGGTTCCAGGTAGCCCACCAGGCCGGCATAGAAGGAACGGGGCATCACTTCGATACCGGCGACGGTTTTCACCGCCTGTATCTTCGGCGCTCCCGAAACCGTGCCTGCCGGGAAGGTGGCCCGAATGACATCAGCGGCGGTTTTCCCCTCCCTCAGGGTTCCCTCCACCTGGCTGACGATGTGCATCACCTTGGAATATTTTTCGATAGACATCATTTCAGTGACCTCTACCGAGCCGACGTCACAGACTCTTCCCAGGTCGTTTCTCCCCAGGTCCACAAGCATCAGATGTTCGGCCTTTTCCTTCTCGTCGGCCAGCAGTTCATCGGCCAGGGCCCGGTCCTCGGCTTCATTCTTCCCCCGTCGGCGGGTCCCTGCAAGAGGCCGGAGCAATACACGGCCGTGTTGTACCTTAACATGCACTTCCGGAGAAGCACCGAAGAGCTGCCAGGGCCCGAAATCCAGAAAGAACTGATACGGCGAAGGATTGGAGCTCCGCAGGGCCCGATAGGCCTCCAGCGCCGGCATCTCCGTAGCGATTTCCAGCCTGCGGGATGGTACAGCCTGGAGGAGGTTACCTTTGATAACCTCCTGCCGTACTTTAGAGACCGCCGTCTTGTAAGACTCGCTCTCCTCTTTGGAGGATGCGATAATCGCGGGATATTCGGTGGGCTGTTCCATCATGTAATTGAAATTCATATCGTTAATCCTGGCTTCAGTGCGGTCCAGGGCCTTTTCCAGATCGATATCATCGTCCCCGCCGTAGTTGATACCCACCAGGTGGACCAGATCGGTGTAGTGATCGAAGATGACGAAGACATGGCCGAAGATAAAAGCCGCCAGCGGCAGCCCCAGGGGATCCGGCCGATCCGGGAAGGTGAAGGAATCACAATAGGCGGCGAACTCGAAGGACAGGAATCCGATTCCACCGGCGGGAAACGGAAACTCGGTCTCCACATCGACATGCTCTGCTGCAATCTCCTCAAGAACATCCAGGATATCCTTACCGTCGTCTCCCATCGAGCGACGCTCCGGTCCCCTGATCAGAACCACCGAGTCCCCTTCCTGTCTCACCTGGAAAGCTTCCTCAACCAGCAGCAGGGAGTAGCGTTCCCGGCCTCTGGAAAGGGACGAGGATTCCAGTATCACCCTGGCGTCCAGTTTCCTGGCCAGCCCGAAAGGTGTATGTTTTTCACCCGGCAATGTTCTCATAATCGGATCCATGCTGATCTCCAGTCGGCCTCAATGAACGGTATCATACCCGAGGGTACTTCTCTCGCTACGTTTGGGAATCACAACCCGGCCGCTTTACCTGTGTTTCTACTTGTAGATACACCTATGCATCAGGGTGGAGTCTAAAATTTCCCGGGTGTTCTTGTCAATAGAAACATCTCGTGAGCTGCCTGTTCCGGGAAAAAGTACAGGAACCAGGTAATAAACGCCGGATTGTTCCAATCCAAAACAAGGTTGAATTCGCATAATCCTCGCGTTCTTATAGATAGAAACAACAGCAAAACAGCCGTAATTCGACTTTTAATCGATTCTTAAATATCCATTAACCCCTGTTTTAATAATATAACGGCATTTTACCAACGGAAGACTTGTGAAATAAACAATGTCATGCCAAATTGACAGGACCATATTAAAAAGGGGAAATGTATGAAGAAACTACTTCTACTCGTTCTCGTTCTCGCATCCATTGCCGGTATGGCTTTTGCCGGCGGCGGAAAGGAAGCCGAAGAGGCCGCTGCACCGGCTGCCTCATCTGAAGCCGCCGCGCCTGCCGCTGATGACAAATCAGGAGGCGTTCTCGTCTTCGGCCGCCCCGGCGACTCGGTCGGCCTGGATCCTGCCCGTGAAACCGATGGTGAGTCTTTCTACGCGACCCACCAGATCTTCGACACTCTTGTCGAATTCAAGACCGGAACCACCGAAATCGTTCCCGCACTGGCCACCAGCTGGGATGTGTCCGACGACAATCTCACTTACACCTTCCACTTGAGGGAAGGAGTGAAGTTCCACGACGGCACCCCGATGAACGCCGACGCGGTTGTCTTCTCCCTGGACCGTCAGCTGTCCGAGGATCATAAGTATCATGAGTACGGTCCCTGGAAGTACTGGCTCAATTACATGGGCATGAGTGACATCGTCGACAGCATCGTCGCCAAAGACGACCTGACAGTCGTCTTCAATCTCCAGAAGCCCGAGGCACCCTTCATCGCCAACCTGGCCATGGACTTTGCCGGCATCGTCTCTCCCACCGCCTTCATGGCCGATCCTGAGGGTTTCTCCTCGAATCCCGTGGGAACCGGTCCCTTCAAGTTCGTCAGCTGGACCAAAGACTCGGACATTGTCCTGGACAGGAATGATGACTACTGGGAAGATGTCTTTCTGGACCGCCTCATCTTAAAGGTTATCCCCGATGCAACCGCCCGCTGGCTGGCCCTGCAGAAAGGCGAAGTGGACGTCATTGATTTCCCAGCCGCCGACGACCTGCCCGCCATGGCCGCCGATCCCGATGTAGAGCTTATCCAGCAGGCCGGTTTGAATGTCGGTTACCTGGCTCTGAACAACGAGAAGAAACCCTACGATGACAAACGTGTCCGCCAGGCCATGAACTATGCCATCGACCGGGATGAAATAATCGCGGCTGTTTACGGCAGCGCCGGCCAGGTTGCCAAGAACCCCATTCCACCGAATATCTGGTCCTATAACGATGATATCGAAGCTTACCCTTATGACGTAGACAAAGCCAAGGCCCTCCTGGCCGAAGCCGGGTACGCAAACGGTTTCAAAACCGAAATCTGGGCCATGCCCGTTGCCCGTCCCTACAACCCTGATGCCCGGAAGATCGCCGAGATTATGCAGGCACAGCTTGCCAAGATCAACGTTGAAGTTGAGATTGTCTCCTATGAATGGGGTACCTATCTGGACAAATGCGACTTCGGTGAACATCAGGCCGCCATGCTCGGCTGGACCGGTGACAACGGCGATCCGGACAACTTCCTGTGGGTTCTGCTCTCCAAACCTTCCGCTGTGCCTCCTGCGGGCAATATCGCATTCTGGAAGAACGATGAGTTCACCGCACTGATCAAGGAAGCCAAGGAAATCGCAGATGTCGCGAAGCGGACCCAGCTGTACATGGATGCCCAGGTAATCTTCCACGAAGAGGCCCCATGGGTTCCCATTGCCCACTCCGTGGTGACGGTTCCATTAAGTACCACTGTGAAGAATTTCAAGATTTCTCCCACCGGCACCCGTGTATTCAAGAGCGTCTGGCTCGAAAATTAAGCTGATAGCGGCTTATTACAACGATTAGTATGATCGGCCCGCCCAGGCAGGGCGGGCCGGTTTGAAATGTACGTTCTATGTTGAAATTTATCCTGAAAAGGCTCGGCCTCCTCATTCCGACTCTTCTCGGCGTCGTCACGCTGGTCTTCTTCATGATCGCGTTGGCTCCCGGCGACCCCGCCCGCATCATGCTGGGAGAGCGGGCCAATGCCGAACAACTCGC
>DAOVYP010000589.1 GCA_030635565.1 Spirochaeta sp.
GGGGCCGAAGAGATGATCGGGATGTTGATCCAGCCCATCCTCTGGGTCGTTATTTTCAGTAAAGGAATGGCAAGCATGATGGGTGCCGGTATAAACGGTGAATACCTGAGTTTCATGCTCCCCGGCATCATGGCGCTCACCACCCTGGGTGGCGCAATTGGCGGCGGTTTCACATGGCTGAGCGAGAGAAACGCGGGGCTTGTACGGGAGTACTGGGTCGCACCGGTACCACGGATCGGTATCCTTCTCGGAAACATCGCCGCAAGCAATACAAAATCGCTGCTGCAGACCGTGGTGATCGTGGCGGTGGGCCTCCTTGCCGGTGCGGCATTGTCCACCTCTATACCTGGGGTGCTGGGGTCCCTTGTGTTGGTAGCGGGATTCGGTCTCGGTTTTGGCGGAATAGCCCTTTCCATTGCGTCAAGCACGGACAATGAGGGCGGTTATCACGCCATGATTATGCTGCTCAACCTGCCGCTCCTCTTCCTGAGCAACGCGTTGTACGCCCTCGAAGCACTCCCGAAGTGGATGCAGGTGGCGGCGAAGATCAATCCGACCAGCTATCTCGTTGACGGCATCAGGCAGTTGATGATGAACACCCCCGGTGATTTTCCGCTCTGGCTCTGTTTCACCATCGTCACAGGTTTCGGGCTGTTGTTTCTGCTTCTTTCCGTCGGAGCGTTCAGGAAATCACAGCAGTAACCAGGTCGTGAAATATGACGTGGAAGGCAGCCAGAGCACCTTTTGGAAGAAACAATGTTTCCAGGGTGCAACTTCCCTCTTTGAGAGATCAATTTATTATATGGTTCTGAACTGAGAATCCCAAGGTACTGTTTCTCACAATGAGTTCGGGCTTCATTATTTTTGTTAGTCCGCCTGATGAAGGATCTTCGATGTGATCGATGAGGAAATTGGTTGCTGCTTCAGATATTCCAGTGTAGTGGATGTAAATGGAACTCAGGGATATCATAGCAAGATCAGAAACATCGTTATTGTCGACACCGATGATGGCATAATCTTTGCCGGGTATGGAACCATCGTTGCTTGACTCATGCATAAACCCCATTGCACAGAGGTCGTTCATGCAGAATATGCCGTCATACCGGATGTCTGTCTTCTGAAGTGTCCGGTATGCATGCTTCCCCGACTCGATTGTCAAGCCGGATGGTATAATATCATCTTGGGAGAAGGGGTTGTTCTTTTCATGCATGTAAAGACTGAAACCTTCCTCCATCTGCCCTATGGAACTGAAGTCCCATAGATCATCCCTGGCGTTCACAACGGCGATGCGCCTGCATCCGGATTCGCATAAATGTTGTGCCGCCAGATACCCGGTGTTGTGCCCGTCGTTGACTATATAGGATCCGGTATAAAAGGCAGGAATCGTATCGACGGCAACATGCGGTAGTCCTGACTGCTGAACCAGATGATAGATATCTTCGTTCTTTTCGGAAAAACAGAGAATGATCCCTTCGATTCGGCTCTGAATCATTTTACTGACTA
>DAOVYP010000512.1 GCA_030635565.1 Spirochaeta sp.
GATTTTCTTCCACATTCGGAATATCAGCTCTGTCGCCCGTGCGGAACTGACGATGGGCACGGCCTTGACGCCGTTCTCACGCATTTTCCTGACAGGAAGGTCTTTGATGGGCAGTCCCGCGCCCATGACAATCAAATCGATCTTCTCTTCGATGGCTGCATCCAACATTTCATGGAAGTCGTTCACCGCCACCATGATGTTCACACCAAGAATGCCATCCGTTTTCTTCCTGGCGCTGCGTATTTCCTTACGGAGAGCAAGAAGATTGGCGGCCCGGCCATCCTTGAAGTAATCAGGATCTATCATGCCGATGGCATTTGCGGCAATGATACCGATTCCACCGGCCTCGGCCACGGCGGAAGCCAGGCCGGACAAAGAAATGCCTACTCCCATACCGCCCTGAACAATGGGTACAGGAGCGGTCAGGTTGCCGATTTTCAGGGAAGGCCACTCGAAGCGAGGCAGACGGAACTGCCGGAACTGTTCCTTCAGATTATTGAACGGGAAGGATATCGAAAGCTCATCAGTCAATTTCTTGAGGGAGGAGAACGTATTTTCAAAGCTCAATGTATTCAAATCATATATCCGGGTGGAAGGATTTCCGATGGACTCAAGCCAACGGATAATTTCTGCATTATTACACTATTTCTTAATAATGTAATAGATAGTGGCCGACATCAGAGCCCGGGGTGTTCGTTCGAATCAGACTGTGACTCATGAATTCCGTGCCAGGAATTTATCCAACTCACCCGCGAAGGCCTTTCGGTCGGCCTGATTCAGTAACCGGGGGCCTCCGGTAACGACACCGCCGGATCGGAGAGTTTCCATGAAATCCCGCAAGTTCAGCCTTGAGCGGATGGCGTCGGGGGAATACATCTCCCCCCGGGGGTCGAGGGCATGTCCGCCTTTGCCTATGATATCGGCGGCAAGAGGGATGTCCGCTGTGATGACGAGGTCTCCGGGATTCAGTCTTTTTACGATTTCGTTGTCGGCAACATCGAAGCCGGCTTCCACCAGAATGAAGTCGATCAATGAGGATTTCGGAAGCCTCATCGGCTGATTGGCAACAAGAGTCATGGGAATGCCGGTTCTCTCGGCCGCCCGAAACAGGATTTCCTTGATAACCACCGGAGTGGCATCGGCATCAACCCAGATTTTCATCTTTTTTCAACAACCTGCTATAACAGAAACCCTTCGGGAAACGGCACATACAGAAACCGGGTGAAGAACAGATAAAACACCACGGTCAGGCCTTCGACAAGCGCGATTCTGCCGAGTTTCTTCCTGCCCGATATTTTCCGATCGAGATAGACGGTAATCAACGGGAAGAAGATCAGGCTGGTCACCAGGAAACCGATCACGGGAATCAGAATGCCCCAGACAATCATCAGCAAAAGCGACAACAGCGACGGGATATGCCTGAACGAAGCGGAATCGAAAGTCTCACCGTTATCCTTGCGTATGAAGGTTACGATGAACAGGAGCAGGGACAGGCCGCCAAGCAGAAATATAACCACTTTCGGGAAAAGCCCGCTCAAAGGGGTGAAATCCCCGGCTTCGATAAAGAAATAGATACAGAGTCCAAGAATGGCCAGCGATGAGATTCTGTCGGCTCTTTTCATTTCTTTATCCCCCGGTTTTTCAGTGCCCTGGCGATAAAGGGCCAGAAAGCCGACACAACAGTCAGAACAATGAGGATAATTGAAATCGGACGGGTGAAGAACATTCCCATCATCGATCCTTTCGCCCGACCCATGAGAATGGATTGAACGAGACCCTGCTCGCAGATGCTCCCCAGTATCAGTCCAAGGACAATGGGGCCTGCACTGAATCCGGCTTTTCTGCCGATGAAACCGATGACGCCGAAAACAAGCATGATGTACACATCGGCCATGTTGTTGTTGATGGCGAACGAACCGATGACGGAAAGCAGGAAAACGAATGGCGCCAGAATGGTCACCGGAATCCCGGTAATCAACTTCGACATGGCCTTGCCGCTTATCAGGCCCAGGGGAAGAATCAGAATATTCGCCAATATCAGCGAGAAGAGGAATGAATAGGTGATTTCACCGTGGGCCGTAAAAAGATCCGGACCGGGACGCATTCCCTGAATGAGCAGGGCCCCCAACAGGACGGCGGCCGGC
>DAOVYP010000110.1 GCA_030635565.1 Spirochaeta sp.
ATGGTTGTCACGCCGCGTTCCAGGAGAAGATTGGCTCTTCGGGCAGTGGCTTCCGCGAGTTCCTCCCTGGACGCGGCCCGGGTACGCCGCACCGTATCCATGATTCCTCCGCCGCCCCCGATGATATCCAGATAGGGGACTCCCGAGAGACGCCGGGCGTACTCACCCGCCCGGTTTCCGGCCCAGCATATGTGGGTATGGCAGTCAATCAGCCCCGGAAAGGCCACCGTCGGCCCCGAAACTTCATCCACAAGTGCATCAGGGTAGCCGGATGACAAATCGCCCCAGCCGCCGATACCGATAATACACCCGTCAACAACGGCCAGGCCGGCATTCTTGAGAATCTCCAGCCGGCTATCCTCCAGGGGACCGCCGAGGGGCAGTTCAGCCATGGTAACCAGCTGCCGGAACGGACCGATCAGGCGAGTATCAGCAGTTTCAGAACCGGACATTTCCACGTTCTCCGGCCCGCCGTGCCTGCTCATATCCGGCATCGGCATGCCGGAAGATACCCAGGGCCGGGTCGTTGAAGAGTACCCGGGAAAGGCAGCGGTCGGCTCTATCGCTGCCGTCGGCCAGAATCACCTGACCGGCGTGCTGGGAGTATCCGATACCCACACCGCCGCCATGGTGGAAACTCACCCAGGTGGCGCCCCCGCCGGTGTTGGCCATCAGGTTCAGGAGGGGCCAGTCGCTCACCGCATCGGTTCCGTCCTTCATTCCCTCGGTCTCCCGGTTCGGGCTGGCGACAGAACCGCAGTCCAGGTGATCCCGGCCGATAACGATGGGCGCCTTCACCTGTCCGCTGCGGACCAGGTTGTTGAAGATGAGCCCGGCTTTCTCACGTTCTCCGAGACCCAGCCAGCAGATCCTGGCGGGGAGCCCCTGAAAGGCAACCTTCTCCCCGGCCTGCTTCAGCCAGTCGAGGAGCTGGGCATTGTCGGGGAACGCTTCCGAGAGAGCCTCATCGGTTACCCGAATATCCTCGGGATTCCCGGACAGGGCCACCCATCGGAAGGGTCCCTGACCTTCGCAGAACAGGGGACGGATGTAGGCCGGGACAAATCCGGGATAGTCGAATGCCCGCTTTTCCCCGCCCTGCCGGGCGAACTCCCTGAGGTTGTTCCCGTAATCGAATGTTTTCGCACCACGATCCTTCAGGGTGAGCATGAAGCCCACATGGCGTGCCATACTGGCCAGTGAGCGTTCCTTATAGGCCTTCGAATCCCTCGATCTCAGATCCGCCGCTTCGGCCAGGCTCAGGCCGTTCGGTATATAGCCGCTGATCGGATCATGAGCGCTGGTCTGGTCTGTGAGCAGATCCGGCGTAATCCCATCAGCCACCAGGCGCTCCAGCACGTCGCCGATATCGCCCACCAGGCCGACAGAAAGGGGACGCTTCTCTTCTTTGGCTTCCGTTACCAGGAGAATCGCTTCTTCGTATGAATTGGTCATTGTGTCCAGGTAGCGACTGCTAAGGCGTTTCATAATACGCTTCCTGTCCACGTCTACACCCAGGAAGGCCGCTCCGGCCATTGTGGCCGCCAGAGGCTGGGCGCCGCCCATACCGCCAAGACCACCGGATACCAGGAGACGCCCCTCAAGGCGGCCCCCGAAGTGGGTTCTTCCTGCGGCTGCGAAGGTTTCGTAGGTGCCCTGAAGAATCCCCTGTGTCCCGATGTAGATCCAGCTTCCGGCGGTCATCTGACCGTACATCATCAGTCCCCGTTCCTGGAGCTCCCGGAAGTGATCCCAGTCGGCCCAGGCCGGAACAAGGTTGCTGTTGGCGATATATACCCTCGGTGCCTCGGGATGGGAACGGACGACGCCGGCGACCTTGCCGGACTGAATCAGGAGGCTTTCATCCTCCCCGAGTTCCAGCAGGTGAGCAATAATATCCCGTGCCGCCTCGACGTTTCGAGCGGCCTGTCCTGTACCGCCGTAAACAATGAGGTGTTTCGGATCCTCGGCCACCTCGGCGTCCAGATTGTTCAGGAACATTCTCAACGGGGCTTCTGTCTGCCAGGACCGGGCATTGAGTTCCGATCCCCTGGGGGCGCGATATACCGGATGGGCGGCATAGGTTTCAATAAAGACTGAAAGGTCCATTTTCTTCTCCATTCAGGTCGATTCCGGCCGCTGCTGCGGATCGATATGATTCGGTAACAAGTCTGCCGGAAGCGATCAGCTGCCGGGCTGTCTCCAGGTCGTGGGCGAATACCCGGTCCTCGTCGGCATGATCGATGTGATGGCGGACCAGGTTATGACAGGCCTCCAGGATTGGTCCGGAGGTAAGCGGACGGCGGAAGTCGAAAGCCTGGGCCGCGCATAACAGTTCCACCGCAAGGATCTTCTCCACATTGCCGCATACCTGATCGAGTTTTCGGGCTCCGATGGCGCCCATACTCACATGATCCTCCTGCCCGAGGCTCGTGGGAATACTGTCCGCGCTCGAAGGGAAGCAGAGCCCTTTGTTCTCGCTTGCCAGGGCAGCCGATGTGTACTGGGGAATCATGAATCCCGAATTGATACCCGTGTCCTTCATCAGAAGCCGAGGCAGCTCACGGGAAGAGCCGTCGAGAAGCTGGTAGGTCCGGCGGTCCGAAATGTTACCCAATTCGCTGGCACCCACGGTGGCGTAATCCAGGGGAAGAGCTATTGGTTGACCATGGAAGTTTCCCCCCGATACGGCTTCACCGTTCTTCAGGATAATCGGATTATCGGTGACCGAATTCAATTCCACGTTAAGAATCTCCTTCAGGTGAAGCCAGGCGTTCCTTGAGGCACCGTGTACCTGGGGCATGCAGCGGAGTGAGTATGGATCCTGTACCCGGTCGCAATTCTCGTGGAATTTGAGTATTCCCGAACCTTTCAGCAGGAGCCGGAGTCGACGGGCCACCAGCCGGGTTCCACGATAAGATCTGAGGTCTTGAAGTTCTTCCAGACAGGGCCTGGCCGAACCCAGCAGGGACTCAAGACTCATGGCACCGATCAGGTCGGCCGCATCGAGGATGTTGTCCATCCTGTACAGCGCCCTCACTCCCCAGGCAGTGATGAACTGAGTTCCGTTGATGAGGGCCAGTCCTTCCTTTGGGCCGAGTTCCAGAGGCTCAAGACCTGCTTCCTCAAGGGCTTCGGCTGCCGGCATTTCCTTTCCCCCGGAAACGACTTGCCCCAGGCCGATCAGGGGCAGGAAAAGATGTGCCAATGGTGCCAGGTCGCCTGAAGCACCCACCGAGCCCTGGGAAGGGACAATGGGAATTATCCCGGATTCCAGGTGCCGGATTATCCTTTCCAGTGTGGCTGTCGCTACGCCTGAGTAACCGTAGGAGAGCGACTGGACCTTGAGAACCAGCATCAGCCGGGCCACTTCCTCGGGAACCGGATCTCCCATACCCACGCTGTGACTCTTGAGGATGTTGGTCTGAAGATGCCGGGTTTCGTCCGCTGATATCAGGGTATCGCAGAGAGGCCCGAATCCCGTATTGATCCCGTATACAACTCTACCGCTTTCAACAATTCTGCGAACCTGATGATGGGAAGTCTCGATGGCCTTTCTGGCCCCTTCGGCCAGGATTCCCATGCGCTCGCCTCGAGCCAGGGCCAAAGCTGCAGCGGGTGTCAGTGTGTCCTCGCCATATCGATACGGTTCGCTCAAAGCATTGCTCCTTCCATCGTAAGGTGGTTTATCACACCGCCTGCAAGATCTCCGGATTCCATTGCGCCTTCCAGGGCGGATAACGAATCCAGAAAGGCCGATGTTCCCGGTCCATCATCCAACAGGTTTTCCAGTCGGTTCTCCAGGGCTCTCCAGACAGGTCTGATCCGCTCCATCGTGGCTTCTCCGGCAGCACTGAGACGTACAGACCGTCGGCGCCGATCCTCGTGATCGACATCAATCACCACCAGTCCCCGGGATTCCAGGACGCCAGCCAACTGGCTCACTGCGCTCTGGGATACACGCAGTCGTTCCGTCAAATCCGATACACTCAAGGTCCGGTGGTCATCCAGAAGAAAGAAGAAGGGGAACCATGACGGCTCGAAGGAAATATCCAACCCCTTGTATATGGAAGTGATCTCCGAGAGAAGCCGCTCGCTGGCCCGTCTGAGGCGGGTAGCCAGTATCAGCACCCCTCCTTCCTGAAAGATATCTCCGGTCATGGTCGCCTCTCAATTGTTGTTCGGCTGAGCATGCAAAATATATAAGAGCTTATGTATTCTAACTCCGAACCGGACACCCGTAAAGAATCAGGTTTGCTGCTTACCACGCTTAGCCAGAACTTCGAGTATCTCTTTGCAGGTCCGCTCTGCCCGCTTATGGATTGATTCAGCCTCTTTTATAATGCGGTCGACATATTTCTCATCCCTGATATCGGCCATATTGATGAGCACGTTCCTGAGTGCACCCCAGATACCGACTTCAAGAGCCCGGGCAGCCACTTCAACATCCGATTTCGAGGCAATATTGCCGTATCCGGCCACCTGCAGCAGGCCGGCCCAGGCGCTATCGGCGATTTTCATGGTGGTCAGAGGTATGTCGATGGCCTTCTTCAGTCCGGCTTGTATCATTTCAAAGCGTATTTGTTTCTCTTCGTCTGTACCTTTGGGCAGACGGATGGCTTTAATGTAGTCATTGAAAGCGTCCGTATCGGCGTCGATCATGGGAATTAATTGCTGTGTCGCATGATGCAGCGGTGGGATAATCTCCCTCATTATTGTATCTGCATCCTCGAATTTACGAACCCCATAGGTCAGTTTGGCTACCATGGAACCAAGTCCGGCACCAATTGCGGCGATGGCCGCCGATGCGGAGCCCCCGCCGGGAGCGGATGTCCGGGCGGCAACTTCTTCAATGAAACAGCGAACACTCAGGCCCGCAAGCGGCTCGTATGCTTCCTCTTCCGCCTGGTACTCAATAATCTTCTCTTTCGGGATAAAAGGGGCGACTGATGCCAGACCCAGACGTTCGACAACCAGGCGGATTTTCTGATCTTCGTCGAGGATGAACAGGTTTTCCTTTTCAATATAGTATTCAGCCGCTTCAAGGATGGCATCCAGGGGAATGAGACCTACGATCTCAGATCCCACGACGGCCACGTTCAACTCCCGGGCCTCTCTTTTCGCTTCTTCAAAGAGAATGTGCATGGGTGTTACCCGGTAGTTGGTGAGATTCACCGAAACCTGGGCTACATTATATTCATCCACGAACCAGCCCATGCCCTTTACCTCTTTGAGAAGTCCCGGTGCATCTTTACCACGACCGGCTTCACGAAGATTGAGTGCTATTCGATGTGCCTGATTGGGAGTCGCCAGCAGATTGACATTGTAGGCGATGAGGAAGAATCTGGCCCCGGTAACTGCAGCACCCCATTCGGGAATGAACTCGGCCGGTCCGTAATCCGGCTTCCAATCATCCCTGACGATCCTGTCCTTTAGCGCTTCATATTCCCCTTGCCGTATCTGGGGAAGTTTTTTTCTGTAATCCCGGGTTGCGGCCTCTTCATACAGATAGAATGGGACGCCCAGTTCCTCAGAAGCCCGTTCCGCAAATACTTTTGATATCTCCACGCATTCATTCATGGAGACGTTGGCGACCGGGATAAAAGGACAGACATCCATAGCCCCCATTCGCGGGTGTTCTCCTGTGTGCATGCGCATGTCGATTCGCTGTCTGGCAACACGAGCGGCGCTCAGAGCACCCTCGACGATATCTTCAGGTGACCCGACGAACGTGTAAACGGTTCGGTTGGTGGATATACCCGGATCTACATCCAATAGTGAACATCCAGGAGTTTCGCGAATCGCAAGGGCAATGGCTTCGATAACTTCAGCATCCCGTCCTTCAGAGAAATTGGGCACGCACTCTACGATTTTTCTCATGTCGTTTCCTGCCTGATAGGTGCATTGATGGTTTCTTAACACTCAACCCTCTTTTAACCTTCCAACAGACTGTCGTCAAGAAAAAAGGCGTCTCTGTGTGATTCAATTGCATCCATTTCAGACATGGTCAGTGCATTACCTTCTAAGTTAGTAATTTTGGCAGGTCCGAATCATTCTCCTCAAGTATTCGAAGCAGCTTCTTTTGCCAAGGTTTCGGCATTGCTGCAAAGCGAGAGCAGAAGTCATCTTCCATGCCTTCGCCGTAGAGATGTCTTTGGCGATCTTGAGTCTACATGAAGAATCCCGACGGAACGATTCGAAGATTATGACATTGTCACCCGGCAACACGGAGGAACTTCTTCACTTCGTCCAAGTTCGCTTTGGACTTCTTGCGTTTCTCTTCAAACTTACGCCGTTTGAGGATCTTCATGGAGTATTCTTCCACTTTTTTCGATCCTTCTTTACCCAAATAGTCAAACTTTACCTTTTCGTTATCATGGTAGGCCAGGTAATAATAGATATGTCCATTACGGACTTTCTTTGAAATTGATCCCTTAGGGAACTCGGAGATCTTCTTATCGTACAGTTCAATCAGGGAGGAGAGACGGTTGGATTCTTCCAGCAGGACATCCATCACAACACTCATTGTATACCCCTTATGGGTAATAGAGAGGTATTGCCTAACAATGATGTAGATCAGCAGGTGATGTTAGGCAAGTATTTGAGGTGAAAAAGGACAATTTGGTGTCACGGGTAAATTGATTGATATCAACGAAACTGCAGCACCTCACAGTTCGGCTCAGCCTCTTGAGTCTTGCAGTTAATTCATGATATCGTTATGATACCGGTATGAAATCAATACTGATTCGGGATCTGCCTGAACAGACTCTGGAGAACCTCAAACGACTGGCGAAATATCACCATAGATCCCTGCAGGGTGAGTTGCATTTCATATTGGAAGACGCATCGGAGCGAGCTCCGAGACATAATTCGGGGTCACTCAGAATAAAAACCGTCAATACAAGGAATCAGGGAACCTGGAGTCGGGAAGAGATGTATGGTGATGAAGCGAGGTGATATCGTCTTCCTGGATACCAATGTCCTCCTTACCGCCACCGATACGGGGCGGAGAGCTCACGCTGCCGCAGTATCTGTATTTACAAAATTGACCGGTGATGGGATCCACCTGGCTGTGAGCGGGCAGGTAATCAGGGAATATCTGGTAGTAGCAACCCGGCCCGTTGAACAAAACGGGCTGGGCTTGAAATTGCATGATGCTTTGGACAATGCCGCCGAGTTTAGATCGAGAACCATCTTTCTGGAAGAAA
>DAOVYP010000459.1 GCA_030635565.1 Spirochaeta sp.
GTCTCACCGGTCTCTCTGAAACCGATCTTCTCATAAACATGTTTCGCGGCTGTATTTGATCTCTGACAGGACAGGGCGAAATTCCGGAATCCGTATTCCCCGGAGAGCATTGTAATGGCCGACTTCACGGCTCGGTGCCCGTACCCCTGCCCCTGCAGTTTCAGATCGATAATAATCCCGCCAAGCCAGCAGCTTCCGTCGTCATCATCCACCGCCCACATCATGAAACCGATCACCTTGCCGTCCAGCTCCACCGCGAGGGGCTTCCACTGTTTTCCATAATGACACAGGGCGAGATAATAGCTCGGCTGCTGTACAATATCCTTTTGCGACTCGGCCACCTCAAGTCCCGCCACATCCCGCCAATTACCGAAATCAACAGCTTTCAGTTCAATGATATCGGACATCAGTTTTGCACCTCTTTCAATGCAGCAATCCGGGAGGCAAGCAGCCGGACCGTATTACCATAGGATATCATCATGATGGACCGGATGTTGCTGGTATCTCCGATCCGCCACATGGCCGAGAAAGAATATCCGTGAGGCGTGTCAGGACCAAGGTGGCTTTATTCCATAACCTATTGGCTATAAAAATTTCGGCTTATCACCCGCTGTCACCCTGTGCCGCCCTTGCCGAAACCTTTCCATATTGTCATCATCCCGGGGACTGACGAGCCGCCGATGACGCGGTATGCTTTATTTTTGGAGGAATCCATGTTCCGTGCACTCATCGCCATCCGCCGCTTATTGTTAATTACCGCTGCTCTGACTCTCACTATATCCGCCACTGCCCAGGAATCATCGATTGATTACGATCAGCGGATTATTCAGGTTCTGGAAGGATATCAGGAACTGATGTCCGTACCCATGGACGAAGATGTCGAAGACCTTCCCGGCAACACCTGGTATATTGTCAGCCAGGCGATCAATAAGGGTTTTCTCCGCTTCACCGTCGACCCGATAACCGACAGTCTCATAAGAGGTGCGCGTTTCCACGCGGAACCGGGAAACGATACAACTCATATCATTATCACCACCAATCTGCTGGATATCTGGGCAAGCTATCCATCGATGACATATTCAATCCTCACCAGGTCTTTCAGGGATGCGGTAAATTTTTTCCGAAATCCTCCAGTATGGGGCGCGGCGCAAAACGACTCAATGGAACTGCTTTTCATGAGGCTGGATCAATACAATGTTGAAGCCCGGCTGATACGTGATCGGCTCCTGCTCTCAGGCTTTCTTTTAACCCCCTACGAAGCTTATATCCTGGACAGTTTCGAGAAAGACGAACTGGCAAGCGTTATCCTTTATTTCGAAAAGTTCTCCCTTCCCGTCGCCCGGGGCTTGTATGATGCCCGCCTGGAACTCGAAAGGGACATGGACGAAGCAGAAATAAGGGCATTTATAATCGAACTTGGTGAAACCCTGCTGAAGAGCCGGAACGACATTCCATCGGGCAGCGAGGATGAGCTCATCTACCCTCTGGCCGCAGCCATTCATACCTGGCTTGAGTTCACCCCCTTTCTCATCTCGCGGATTCATAACAGGGACCGTCAGGACAACCCCCTCACTTTCGACCAGATACTGGACCGTGAGAGAGAATACACCGAAACCCGACGACGGCTTGAGGCGAGCCGGACCGGAGATATGCCGTTGATGAACCATATCTATGAAGAAACCATCTCGGGATTCGAGGGACGATAGAAGAAGGGTATCAGCCGCCCAGTGCCTTTACCATCATTTCTATTCCTTCTTCAAGCTGAGCTCTCGGGCAGGCAATATTCATTCTCATGTACCCCTCTCCACCCTGACCGAACTGTATCCCCCGGCTGAGCCAGACCCCGGCATCGAGCAGTTTCTCCCAAACCTCATCATCACTCAGTCTGAGATTCCCGAAATAGAGCCATTCCAGATAAGTGCCTTCAAGTTCGGTAATATGAATCCCGGGCAGCCGTTCTCCCAGAATCCGCCTCAGCAACCCATCGTTTTCACCGAGATAGGCGAGCAGGGCGTTCAGCCAGGTCTCTCCATTTCGCCATGCCGCTTCGGCGGCGGCGTATGACAGGGGAGAAGAGCTTCCGTACCCGATTCCCAGTGACATGAACATGGCATGGGTCCGACGGTACAGATCCGGATCGGGCACAATCGCATAGGCCGTATTGAATCCTGGAATATTGAAGGTTTTTGTCGCGGATAGCAGGGACATCGACGGCGGAAGGCGCTCTTCGGGGAGTGTGAGCCAGGGGATGTGGCGGTATCCCGGATGAACCAGGTCGGCATGAATCTCGTCGCTCACCACAGTCACAGCTTTACGGCGGCAGAGGTCAGCAAGATTCAGCAGCTCATCCTCCGTCCATACCCGGCCCACGGGATTGTGAGGACTGCAGAACAGGAACGTTGTCGCACCACTCTCATCGATAAGATTGGAGAGAGCGTCGAGGTCCATGGCCCAACAGCCGGCATCGTCACGAACAAGCCTGTTCACCGCCACCTTACGGCCGTTGTTCTCTATCGCCAGCCTGAACGGGTAATAAACCGGTTCCTGAATTATCACCGA
>DAOVYP010000515.1 GCA_030635565.1 Spirochaeta sp.
GGACCGAGCACATGTTCTTCGAAGAAGGCAAGCTCGGACCCTTCCGCCGGATGATTGTGGCCGACAGCCTGGAAGAACGTCTTGAGGCCATCAAACCCATACTCGATCTCCAGATCGACGATTTCAAGGGAATATTTGAGGCCATGGACGGCAAGCCCGTTACCATACGCCTGCTGGACCCCCCTTTGCATGAGTTCGTACCCCATACCGAGGCTGAAGTGCGGGAACTGGCCGCTGAACTGGGTAAGGATGCCGACAAACTTGTCGAGCGTGCGAATGGTTTAAAAGAGGTCAATCCGATGCTCGGTCATCGGGGATGCCGTCTTGGTATTACCTATCCGGAAGTCTATGACATGCAGGTGGAGGCCATCATGAAGGCCGCAATCACCGTATCCAAAGCGGGTGTGTCGGTTCATCCTGAAATCATGATTCCTCTTGTGGGCACCAGCGCCGAGCTTGAAATCTTAAGAGCCAATGCCCAGAAAGTCATCGACAAGGTTCTCGCCGACACCGGTTCCAAAGTGGAATACCTCATCGGCACCATGATCGAGATACCCCGGGCCGCCCTCACCTCCGACCTGATTGCGCCTCATGCCGATTTCTATTCATTCGGCACCAACGACCTGACCCAGATGACTTTCGGTTACAGCCGGGATGATGTGGCAGGCTTCGTTCCCGAGTATATTGAGAAGAAGATTCTCAAAGAGGATCCCTTCCAGTCACTGGATATCACAGGCGTTGGCCAGTTGGTGGAAATGGGCGTTGCCAAGGGCCGCAGTGTGAAACCCCAGTTGAAAACCGGTATCTGCGGTGAGCATGGCGGGGATCCTGCTTCAATCGCATTCTGCTACAATGCCGGTTTGAATTACGTTTCCTGTTCTCCCTACCGGGTGCCCATCGCAAGGCTGGCGGCTGCTCAGGCCGTTCTCGCAGCGAAATAGCGGCAAGCTTCGGGTTTTCTGAAAGATATCCGGGCCGCCTCGATGTTACGAGGCGGCCTTTTTACGTCCTGCAGATCAGGAAAAAGCACCTCGACAACGGAGTACGAGCCGGGTTAGGCTTTTCATCGATGAATGTAGTCATTCTCGGTGCCGGACGTGTCGGATGGCAATTAGCCCGTCAGCTGATAAGTGAAGGTAAAGAAGTTACGATTATTGAGAAGAATCCCGAAGAAGCCCGTCGTGCGGCGGATCGTCTGGATTGCCGTGTTATTACCGGTGAAGGAAACAGCGTACCGGTTCTTCGAAAAGCCGGAATCGAGCAGGCGGATTTCTTCGTCAGCGTCACTGAATCCGATGAAATCAACATGATCGCCTGCAGCCTGGTGGCCGCCGAATACTCGGAACCGGTAACCGTGGCCCGGGTACGGAACGTTGCATATTCGGCGAGTCGAATGGTCCGGCAACGCCTTTACGGTATCGACCATATCATCAATCCGGAAATCGAAGCCGCCCGGGCGGTGATACGTTCCCTGGAAAGGGGGGCCGTGGGAACCGTCAATCCCTTTAGCGAATCCGGCCTTACCATGACATCGATTACCGTCGATTCCGGCTGCTCCCTCGCGGGCCGGCTGTTGAAAGACATTCGTACTTCCCTTACCGGCGACTTTCTTCTTCCTTTGGTGATCCGGGACGGAGAGTCGATGGTACCCAGCGGTGAAACCACCATTCTGGGCAACGACTTGCTCTATATCATTGCCGGTCCCGAGGGAACAGACGCCATTTTTACCGCAGCCGGTCTGCGTCGGCGGGAGCTGCGGCGCATCGCAATCGCCGGCGGCGGCAGGATAGGGCGTTATGTCGCCGATTACCTGCTGGGAAACGGGGACGATGGCGGTTCGGTGTCTTCACCGGGAACATGGACAAAACTCATCGGGCGTCTCAAGCGGAAACCGAAGAATCGCAGTGTTCACTTCATCGAACGGGATTATACCGTATGCCGGGAGTTGGCCGAGAGCTATCCATACGCCCTCGTTACCAACGCCGATATTTCCGACGAAGAAGTCTCTGAAACGGGTTTGCTGGAGGGGTACGATCTCCTGGTGAGTGCAACAGGGAACCAGGAATTGAACCTGGTCAGCGCATTGCATGCTAAAAATCATGGTGTCGAACGCACAATTGCCCTGGTCAGAAAGGCCTCCTA
>DAOVYP010000509.1 GCA_030635565.1 Spirochaeta sp.
GCACTCCTTCATTCCTCAGTTTTCGGATGAACTCAATTGCTCCCTTGCGTTCAGGAGCGAGAGAGAACAGCCCGATATGACCTCCGCTTGTCTTCTGCCAGACATCGAACTCGCTAGGATCGGGATCTTTGATAAACTGCCTCATATGCACTCCACGGTACCCATCCTCTGCGGAGATGTAGTGACCCTCCATGTGAATACAGTGTATATGGGAAGCCAACCTCTCTTCGATCACCTCTCGAAGGATGGCCAAATTTCTGTTCACGATCGCTGCATTCTGGGTGGTGATTGTGGGGCACCACCGCAGCACTCCATGCTTTGCTAGCTCTTCATCAATTGCAATAACCTTCGCTGGGTCTAAGTCCTCTTCTGACAGGTTGTGCCCCAACATGCCGTTTACCTGGATATCAAACAGTCCACGGGTAAGCCAGAGATCTTTCGCTCCGTTTGAAGGCTTTGCCAAAGGTTGTAATTCCGTAAGTGTACCGTCTTGAAATATGACGCCGTATCGACCCGTTTTGCCCGGTATTCTACAGATGTATTGAAAGCGCACCCGTTCCTCCTATCCTTTGATAGCGCCTCGTACAAGCCCCGCGACCAGATAGCGGGAGAAAAAGACGGTGAAGGCGATTGCTGGGAGAATCGCCACGATCGCCGCGGAGGCGAGCTGGTTCCAAAATATATGAAAGTCGCCGAAAAAATCTGTGAGCCCCGGAGAAAGTGTTTTTGCGGCTTTAGTGTTTATCAACACGACTCCATACAGCAGTTCGTTCCAGGCCAGCATAAAGGTGATAATGCCGACCGCGGTCAAGGCAGGCAGAAGTGAGGGCAGTACAACCCTGAACAGGGCCGCTACCCTGGTACAGCCGTCGATTTCCGCCGCATCAATCAGTTCATCCGGGAATTGCTGAAAGAAACCAATGATAATCCAGATGTTCAGAGGAAGAGTCAGGTACACGTACCCGGCGATCAGGATGATATGGGTATTTATAATTCCCAGCGCCCTTCCCATGATGTAGAAAGGAACCAGAAGGGATGCAGGCGGAACCGTGCGGGTCAGAAGGATCAGAATCAGCCAGATTCCCTTACCGCGGAATTGAAACTTAGCAAACCCGTAGCCGGCCAGGGTTGCCAGAGTAGTCGACAGAAGAACGGTTGTTATGGCTACAATCGTTGAGTTTCTAAGGTAATAACTGAATGGGCGCTCGCTGAAAATGTAGTTCAAACCCTCAAGGGTTGGTTTCGTGGGGAAAAGACTGGGAGGATACCAGTACACCTCTTCTGAGTTTTTCAATCCTGTAGTGAAAATCCAGTAGAGGGGTCCGATTGACCATAATACGATGAAGATCAGGATCAGTAGGAGTACCAGATTGGATGGTATCGCTTTATAGTTCAGGGTTCCAGTTGACGTAATTAGCTTCATCGATACACACCTCCGTTCAATGTTGCGGTCGAATTTCAATCCCTGGCGCCAAGAGTTATACCGGATTCAGTAGTGTTTGAATCGGTGATAGTATTTCGGGTCGAAGAGAGCCTTGCTTCGTTCCAAACCGCCCTCCAGGTTTCCGCTTTTTCTCACCTCCGGAATCATTCCCTGCTCAATCTGCATTTCGATCACCCGCAGCACAAGAGAATTGGCTATGAAAACCATGGGATAGGTGGAGCCCGGTCCCACCGGGACGTCCACGCCTTCGATTTCCAAAAGAGCATCCCCCGGCGGTACGTAAGCATCAATGACGATGTCGGCAAGGTCACAGAGGTTCTTATTCGACAGATGTCGTGCCGGGATGTTCTTCTCCACACCTGCGGAGAATATTCTGGAGGTGATGCCGATCGAGGTGATGCCTCTCCGCTTGCACTCCAGCGCGCAGTCTATTGTGAGGGCGTTGATTCCGTTTACGTTTGAGATGATGAGAATATCCCCTTTCTCGACCTTGTAATAGTCAAGAACAAGGGAGGCATAACCAGCCAGCCGCTCTGTTTTGGGATGCCCTTCGAAATCACCCAGTCCCGGGGGAAAGAGAGGAGAGATTTGACTGATATTCCCCGCTCGTTTGAACATTTCCATAGCAACCATGATCGAATGCGCCCCAGTGCCGATGACGTAGATCAACCGGTCCTCTTTTAACCGCTTCACGATCTCCGCTGCGGCA
>DAOVYP010000507.1 GCA_030635565.1 Spirochaeta sp.
AAAGACAGTTTTCATTCGTTTCCCTCGCCTTGGAACAAGGTAATACGGCTGATTGAGAGTCTGAAAATAAGTGTCCACTTCGTTTTCCTTCGTGTCGCCCTGTTGTGGAACTTTTTGTGGAACCACAGCAAATAGGCCGATTTTGAAGTGCGAAGAAAACCAAGTGTTATCGCTCTAAATCCTTCACTTGAAGGGACTTGGAACGACTCTGAAAATCACATTTCTGATCATTTCAGTTTGGGCGGACTGGGACTCGAACCCAGGACATCCGGTGTGTAAGACCGGTACTCTAACCAACTGAGCTACCCGCCCGATTTGTCAGGACATAATACTGAAGACCTTAGCGGGTGGCAATGGGTCAATATTTTCCAAGTGTTCCCCACCTGTATAATATGGTCTCCAACAGGCTCATTCCTGTAAAAAGACTCACTGAAATCCTCGTGGCAATTCATCGAACACACCCTGCCCATTCTTCAGGTAAGTCAGAATTTTCTTATCGAAGGTCCAGAGTTTGGAGTGAGTCTTGATTGCCGCAGTGATAATAACGACGTCAATCAACCCTATGCCTTGGGAATGAAGTCGATTCTCACGGGAATAGATACCGGCTTGGATCCATAGACCATCCATGGGTATGGAAGGAAGCATTTCCCAGTATTCCGTGATTATCTCTTTTTCTCTCTTACCCTTCGCTCCCTGTAGCAGCTCCCCGAATATACATTCCAATACCAGGGCTTCCCTATTCTCGATAAGTTTGGTGAAGAATGAGGAGTTGTCGAGGGTACCTTTAAGAAAATCGATCCAGACCGAAGTGTCAACCAGAATCATCGGGCTCTATTCATCACCCTGAGTTCTTCAGCCGAATAGTCGAAATCGAGAGATTTCCGGTCAATCTCATGATTCAGACGTTTGAGATTTTGTATCTGAACCCATTCTCCCAATGCGATTTTCAGCGATTCAGTGATGTTTCGGCCCTGACTCAACGTTGTTATGGCCGTAATCAATTCATCCGGCAGGATTGCAGTGACTTTCATGGCTTAATTATACGATAGCTCATCGTATATCTCAAGTCGCCTGGAAAACATGGAGAAACTGTCATCGATAAATCTCGAATATTATATATATGCTAATCATCAGGCATTATATTGAATGACATGACCAACCACGCCCAAACCATGAAATCAAGTCTCCGACTCCCTATACTCGCCTTTTTGATAGCGCTCACCATAGTTTTTCCGATATTCATCCAGGCACAGACCGGTGACAATGCAAGCGGCGATGCATTACCGGACCTGATATCAACCTTTTCCCTGGATACCGAGGAAACCGATTCCGAACAATCAAACAGTTTCTTCTCCGCTCCCGCGGCTCGTGCGGAAACTTCCGCCAGACTGGCCGCATGGGATCCCGGGGAAGGCATTGGAATCATTGCCGTCCGATTCGTCTATCCAGAAGATTATCATCAGATCGATGATGAATTCCTGTTCTCACTGAAACCCGAACCCGCAGACGGAATCATCTTCGGTTCCACCCTCAAGGGTGAGCCGATCTTCAAAGACGGACTGGCACAATACTACGATGAAACCACCCTGTTGGTGGAATTCCGAACCGCACCGGATGTTCAGCCGACCCGGCTCTATGTCAATGCACTTTTCCAGATCTGCAATGAAGAAGGCACCTGCCTGTTCCCCGATTCTGAATTGCTTTTCGTTGATTTTGATCCCGCATCTCCGGTTATTGAAGCGGATTCCATCGTTTCAGCCATCCTGGACTGGTCCGCGGGCAATTTGGAAGCTGCCGACGCTCCGGGAACCTCAGGTTTCGCCGGATCCGCCCTCGCCGGATCCGTCGCCGGCGGCTCTCTGCTTCTCTTTCTTCTGATGGCCTTCGTGGGAGGCATTCTCCTGAACGTGATGCCCTGCGTCCTGCCTCTTTTGTCCGTCAAGGCCCTGGGACTGGTAAAACAGGCCGGCCAGGACAAAAAGGCCATTCTGAAGCATTCCTGGCTCTATGTGGCGGGTATCGAGGTGTCATTCCTGGTTCTGGCCCTCATCATTATCCTGCTCCAGACCTCAGGCCGGCTCATGGGCTGGGGTTTCCAGTTCCAGTCCCCGATGTTCGTTCTGGCACTTACCGCGATTATCTGGATTTTCGCCCTGAGC
>DAOVYP010000328.1 GCA_030635565.1 Spirochaeta sp.
AAAAAAGAAAATGTTCCGGCAAAACCTGTGGCGATGAGACCAATTGCTGCGATATAGAATCCGATACCCATGATGAAACGCCGGGGTATCCTGTCGGATATACGTCCCATGAAATAAGATCCGACAGCGGTGATTGCCAGGTAGAATGTGAGTATGCCGCCGGCCCGGGCGTAGGACAGATTGAACCGCACAAGAAGCAGCGGTAATACCAGAGGGAGAATGAACCAGAAAATGTCGTTGGCGGAATGACTGAGGTTGCGCAGGGCGTTGGATTTATGGTTGGTACCGGACATAGGGACATCCTATGCCGTATAAAGTATAGAAGTAATCCCGGTGCCGCAACAACCAATAACGAGCCCGGCAGCCACCCGTGACCGAGTCATTCTTGTTTTGAAAAATTTCCGGTGAGAATTCATGCTCGATCATTCTATCATGAGCTGGAAACAGCAGCAGCTGAATATCACTAGTCGACATTTTTGAAAGGGAAGCATATTTAGGTGGAGTCACATTTTGTCTATGCAACAGAAGAAGGGAACAGTCTTAAGCCTGGAAAAACTTGGTTTTCTTGATGAAATCAGGGAAGTTTTTTATCAGAATACAAGATTGATAATATCATTTCACCATCAGAAAGTGGGGGATTTTGATTTTTATCCCAAATATGAGAGAAATGAATACTGCAGGCTGTTGCAGTCAACCCCTTCCGGCCTGAAAAAATGAGCGCGGCTTCGGGAAATCGGCTTCGGGGTTATCTGGAACTGGGCCGCACCCGTCGCCGCTCGGTACGGGCCGTGGGCCGGGCAGAGAAAGACAGTCGGCGGGAAACCACAGATCTGGCCCTTGAAAATCTCATCGGCGCGGTCTGGGCCCTGCGCCTGCTGCCCAGGAATATCGGGGAGTATCTCAAGGACACCGGTATAACCGGTTGGAGAGGCCGTGGACGTCCGGCGCTTCTGGCCGACCTGTTCTCGGAAGAAATCAAAAAGCCTCCGAAGGAGAAAACCGGGAACCCCCTGAAAGACGCCCGGGAGGCCGCGGTATATCTGATTACCTCCCCCGGAATCCGGAATCTTCAGGGTCGTATTGTCGGGGCCGCCTGGGAGGACTGGTTCGGCCTGTATGTGACAGAGAAACAGGCCGCCGTTCTGGGCTCCTACAGCGATGTCGCCTGGCTCTCCCGGGGGCTGATGAAGACCGCAGGGGTGAGTCTGAGAGCCGGAATCTCCCCGGGCGACAAAAGGCGGCTGAAGGTAGTACTCGCGCCTTTCGTCCACTCGATGAACCTCCGCCGTGCCCACCTGGAAGGTCTCAGCCGCCCCGGCCGGGCCCTGCTGGCCGCCTGGTTTCAGAGCCGGCGTCTGGGTCGGCTCCGTCGATCCGGCTTCGCCCCGGGCGATATGAAAGTTCTCTATCCGGATATCATCGACATTGAAACACTCAGCTATCGCCGGCAGGCGGTGGTCAGTCTTAAAAACGAATACCTCAGGAACATCCGGGTCCGCAGCGATGGACGCCGTTTTGAAAATTACATGCATCTGCAAACCCTCATCATGGGTGCCCCCAGCCGGGGCCCCGTCAGACTCGGTCGCTTCATGGCGGCTGTCGAAAGGAGACACACGTGAACGAAATCAAAGACAACGCGTTAATGGCCCGGGGTCCCAAAGACATCACCGACGACCGGAATTTCACCATGGAGATTCAGAAGATTGAAAACAATCAGGCCTTGAGCCTGTTGGCAAAGTTCAACGCCAAGCGGCAGCTGATGAAGTCGGTGCTTCAGGCCAAGAAGCAGGAAATCAGCTACCGGCTGGACTCCTACCGGAACTACCTGATGGCCAAGAAGGATGTTGAAGCTAAAGCCATCACCCTGGAGGCTCAAAAAGCCATCATGGCGCTCGAGAGCCAGCAGGTTCAGATGATGAAAGACCTCGGGCTGGATCATTCCGATGAGGTGTCCGACACCCTCATCAAGGCCGGTACCATGCTCACCCGGAAGCTCGAAGAAGTGAGTTCCAGTGTCATGACCGATACCATCAAGCGGGTGTGGAACCGCACAAATGAGAAGATAATGAACAGCCTGGACTCCTACATGGATGAACTGTATGAGAGGGAACAGAAGAGGTTGTATTGATTGTCTGGATCGTTCCTCGGCTTCGCCTGTGGTACGATCCTTATTCTCTGACGCGCTGCCTGCTCATGGCGTCAGCCTTGAAGTCGCATTAGCTGAAATCAAATCCTCTGTATTCGAGGCCTCAGAGTCAGTACTCTTTCCGATTTGATTCTCTACAATAATTTTGTGGAGTCGACAGGCTTGGGTACCTTGTTCACAAGTATTCGAAGGGGCTTGTTACTCTCATTATACCAGCAGTGGACAATATCCTTGGGACTCTCCACAAGTGTTCCTTCAGAGACTTCAAGCTTCTCTTTTCCTACTAACACGACACCGGTTCCTTCCAATACATAGAAAAAGACATCCACCGGTGTAATGTGAGGTTTGAGACTCTCTCCCGGCTCAAGCTGCAGGAGTACCACAAGTGCATTCTTGGTGTCATAGAGCTTCCATGATTTCACTCCATGAGCATTTTCCATGGGTTCTTCATTATAATGGCTTATTGTTTTCATTTTTATGCCTCTTCATATGGTAAATGATGCATATTATCGTTGGGTGCTACAAGGAGGATCGATCCTTGATGGATGTCAGCATTTGTACAGCCGGATAACTCTTCCATCGAAAAGTTTCTAGAGTGTCCCTAACCCTGGTGTTTTATTATCAAGTTCCAGGGGAGCTGGAGCTCAATTATCATTGCATGATTTGTTTCGATTGTGAATCAAGCTCAGGTTCTCCACCGAAAGCCGCCCTGAAATTGTCTCTCGATACCCTTGGGGTTACCTGGAATGCACCAGGGTTAGGGACACTCTGTAAATATTCGAGGAGTTATCCTGGTGCAAAGGTTGATTTTTCTACTGAGTGTCGTAGTTTTAATCGTGGTTTCATCAGCTAATGCGTTTGCCGGCGGTGATAAGGTTCGAGGCGATGAAGGCGCTGGTACTGTGCACCAGCATCAGGAAGAGGATTCGCCACTGTTTAATTGAATGCCGGATAAATAACCAACCCGTCACATAACGATTGGATGTTGATGCCATCAAATAGTTTAATCCAGTGTTAAATGATACCAGTTCAGGATTAATTATTACGGACTAATGGACTTCGGGTGAGTGTTCACAGATTTTCTATACTGATAGCACCCTTATCATCAGCCTGCATTTTCTTGCTTTCTGTATACACTGATATTAGAATTAATTATCTACTGATGTTGTACTTCTGAGATATTCATTTTCAGAGGGGTTTGTAATGTCCACAAAACTTAAAAAGGTTCTTGGTTTCTGGCCGGTTTTCGGGGCCTGCTTCGGTATTGCCATAAGCGGCAGTACTATCATGCTCCTGGGAAATATCTTCGGCATGGCAGGTATGCCTATTATTTTTTCCCAGCTGATTGCACTCGGTGTCATGATACTTGTCGCTCTCGCGTTCTCGGAACTGAGTACCATGATGCCGGTAGCCGGAGGTATCTCAGCGTATACAAAAGAAGCAATGGGAATGGGTCCTGCAGTAACAGTAATACT
>DAOVYP010000584.1 GCA_030635565.1 Spirochaeta sp.
ATAGAAATAGACGAAAAGATCAGAATTCCGCAGATCAATGTGATTTTTTTCATGTTTCCATCCTAATATGCCTCTCCGAAAATGCGAAATGGCGTCACTCGAAGTTTAGTAGAAAGGATTTGATTAATGCAAAGGAAATAATTCTCCAAAGCAGCGTCGTTGTTTAAGCCGGGCCAATGTCATTACGGCCGGCGGGATTGCATCATGGTTACAGACCCATATTCATCATCATGGTTGTCAGATGATTGTAATCCCGACCGTCGGCTTTCAGTGAAACCAGATCCTCACCTTTTGTTACCATTTCAAGTCGGCTGATGGAACCGCCTTTGAGGGTAACGTCCATTTTAAGATTGCCTTCCGAATCGGTGGCAAAGGTTCCGGATATGTGGGTAAATGGTATTTCCGGCATATCACCTGATCCATCCAGGGTTTCCCCGATGGATGTGAAAAGAGCCTCGGTATCAACGTTTTCGAAAGTCAGCATTGAGGCTCCTGATTCCATATCCATATCCATCTCAGCACCTGGAACAGTCTGACCCATCATCGAAGTGAGAAAAATGGCACCGTATACTCCGAATACACCTGAGAATGAAGCCATAACTTCTTCATCGGTGGGAGCGGCAAAAATCGAAGGTGCCAGAAGAGTAAGGACGAAGGTCAGCACAGCGAGTTTTTTCATGAATTAAATCCTTTAACTCAGTATACTGAAAAACAGCAGTCAATTAATAGTTTTGAAAGTACTATTGAAGGATAATGAGTCGTACAACACGTCTGTCAAGTGATGCTGAAACCCTGCAGGTAATGATATCTCTTTACTGCAGGAAGCGGCACGGTTCAAATAATCTTTGTCCTGAATGCAGTGAACTGACTGAATATGCCGCCGATCGATTGGCCAATTGTCCTTTCGGCGAGGATAAACCTGTTTGCCGGGATTGCCTTGTACATTGTTATGAACCGAAATTCAGGGAACGTATCCGTGAGGTGATGCGTTACACGGGCCCCAGGATAATTTTCCGACATCCGATAATAGCTTTTCGACACTTATTGAACAGAGTTGGACGTGACTCCAGTAATGCGCCGGGAGAGAACCATCAGCAATCCCATGCTGACAATCACCGGCAGTGAGAAGATGAGCAGTGCCGCTGAGAACCCCCAATTGTCGATACTCATGCCGAATAGGGCAGGACTCACCGATTGGGACAGGGTCATTACAGCCATCAGTATACCGAAGGCCTCTCCTTTGCCGAAACGGGACCCCAGACTTGTGAGGATGAGGTTCTGATTGAGGATGAGGCCGGAAGAGACAGCGCCCAGGATCAGAATGACAGCGAAGTGGAATACCAGTGGGATATCAATGGCCAGAGAGGCGATGAGCGGGGAGATTATAAGAGAACCGATGAGGAGAATCCGGAAAGACCGATCGGGCCTGGAAAATCGTGAAGCAGTGATTTACGCGGCGATGCCGCCGGCGAAAAAAAGTCCGGTGACCCATACCGCCTGGTGCGTCTGAAAACCGAAATGGTTGGTGA
>DAOVYP010000241.1 GCA_030635565.1 Spirochaeta sp.
AGGAGGTTTGATGATGAAAAATATGGGAAATGCAGACAGGATTATTCGTATCATACTCGGCGCGGCCCTGATTACAGCAGGTGTCGTACTGCAGGTTAATTCGGGAAGATTCTGGTGGCTGGCCCTGATCGGTGCCGTACCTTTTGTGACGGCGTCACTTGGAACATGCCCTTGTACACGATCTTGAAGATCAAGACCAATAAATAACTACCCCGGAAATCATCTCACCGGCAATTCACCAATGCATTCATAGTGAATTGCCTGGTCGTTGGCAGCGCCAACTTGCTCAGCCCTGCATCCTGGCCGGCCTTTCGGGCGGAGAAACAGGGTCAACAAATAATATTGCCATCCCAGAGCATCTTCAGAAATTGAACGGCAGGAAGGATATTGATATTATCAAAATTCGCGGGGCGTTGCCCCAGGTAAATTCCATAACATGTAACTTCTTTCGTTGATAATTCCGTCTGTATTCTTTTTAAACCTCTGTTAAACCGCTTTTGCCATTCATATACCGCTTTAATCTCTATGGCAATAAAACCGTCTTTTGTTTCGCAAAGCAAATCCACTTCCATACCGTCATAATTGCGCCAGAAGTACAATTTATAATGTAACTTATTATAGGCAAGATAAGCTTTTATTTCATTAAACAACATATTTTCAAAGAGGGGTCCAAGTTCCTCCTGTGTAGGGGGATATGGCAAGCGTCCGGTTAAGGCTCTCGCTACACCTGTATCGAACAGGTAAAACTTCGGATGAGTGATCTGTTTGGTTGATCGCTTTAATTTCCAGGGAGTTACCCAATATCCAATCAGTGTATCTATTAAGATTT
The DNA here is from genome assembly GCA_030635565.1 of Spirochaeta sp. Taxonomy (GTDB): domain Bacteria; phylum Spirochaetota; class Spirochaetia; order DSM-2461; family DSM-2461; genus UBA2779. The sequence goes on from DAOVYP010000241.1 coordinate 830, forward strand.
CGAAATAGTTTTGCACTGTAGTTCTGGCAACTGCAGCCTCTCTGGCAATATTGGACACATTAGTAACCTGGCCATTCTGCCGAGCGGCAATTTCGAGAAATCGAGAAAATGAACCAACGTTTCTTGTAAGGGCTTCAGCTCTAATTTCCTCATTCAGATATGTTCCTGCGTAGCTTGTCAGGAATCCTTCAGGATCCTCACCGGTAACGGCCATCGGCAATGTACCGTAAATGAGGGTTTGATCTATATTAAAATCCTGCTCCAGTTCAGCAGAAGTCAGGGGAAAGAGATGAGTCACGATGGCGCGTCCGGCTAAAAGATTTACACCAGTGTGTTTGAGCTTGCGTGCGCTGGAACCACACAAAATGAAATGTAATTCTCTGGATTCGATGAGCCTATGTACTTCGTCTAGCAGGGCAGGTACTTTCTGTACTTCGTCAAGAACCACCCAGCTTCCAGGTTTCAGTGTTTGAACTTCAGAAAAAAGAAGATGAGGGCTGCGTTCCAGTCGTATTGATTCCCGGGTGTCGAGTAGATCGTAAGAGACTGCATCACCGAAGTGCCGGCGTATCCAGGTGGATTTTCCCGTTCCCCGTGGTCCGAGTAAAAGAATAGAGCTTTTAGGTTTTTGTAGCATTCTTGCATACATAGTTGGCATATTTACCGCAAATATGCCAACTGTCAAGTAATAACTACCGGCCCGCTCGGTGTTCTTCGGTTCTACGCCACCGGTTGCGGTACGCTGATTTTTTTCCTGATATCCTCGGCTGCAAGAACGATGAGGTTTGCGGCCGGATAAAAGGATTGATGCGGCTGGGATGCGTAACTGAGCCCCGATAGGTCTTCCACTGTTGATTCGTTCTGGATCGCGAATGTAATGAGATCTATACAGCCGATTACCGGCTCTTCGCTGACGATCTGGGCGCCCAGGACCCGATGAGTTGCCCGATCGACAACGAGTTTCATCTGTTTCTTCTTGGCTCCGGGAATGATGGGGAATTTTGTGGTGACGGCACTGTATCCGGTAAAGACCTCATATCCCGCCTTCACAGCGGCACTTTCAGTCAATCCTGTGCCACCGATGAAAAGATGTCCGACTTTTGTTGCGGCGCCGTTGTAGAATCCCGGATAGTGGCGATCCTGTCCGAGAAAAATGAACCCCAGAATTTTCGCCATGGGTACGGCATTTGTTGCCAGTTTTCCCGAGGTTGTCTCACCGGTGATACCGCTGTGAAATTGGACACAATCTCCAACGGCATACACATCCGGGAGGTTCGTTTCCATCCTGTCATTGACGATGATTCCATCCCGTCCCACTTGAACGGGGGAATTTTCAACCAGTGATATTTCAGGCCGGGTCCCGGCAGCGAACACTACCAATCCGCTTTTACCTTCCGGACCTGTAAGATCGATGACTTCTCCGGTGTCCAGTATGACGCCTTCAGCTTCTCTATCGCCTCTTATTTCCGTCACCTTCACTTTGAGATGGATGTTCATCCCCGATTCTTCCAGTTCCCGGTAAGCCTGTTCGCTCATATTCTCATCTATCAGGTTCGGCAGGATTGAGTTCGCCATATCCACCAGGTGGACATCCACATCCCGATCCTTCAGGGCCTGGGCCAGTTCGATGCCGATGGCCCCGGCCCCGACAATCACGGCCCGGGTGAGTCCATCATCCACCATACGAATTATGGCATTCATGTCATTTTCGGTCTTGAATCCCATAACCCCTATCAATTCATGACCGGGAACGGGGGGGGTGAAAGGAACCGCCCCGGAGGCAATAACTAATTTCCCGTATTCATACGCGTCTCCTGATGTCATTCGCAGGATTTTTTCATCGAAATCGATATGTTCGACTGCGTCACGTATAAGTACTGCACCATTATCAGTAACCAAACCGTCGCTCTTGAGTGTGTCTTCATGGGTTATCAGGCCTTCGATGACATAGGGCATAGCGCAATAAATCATACTGGCCTTCTCCGGCCTGATTATCGCGATATCCATTTTCCCCAGCATTTTCGCAAGAGTTATTCCGGCGGGGCCGCCGCCGATTACCATGATGTCGTGTCTATTCATATTTTGTTCAGATCTCCGGTCTTATAGGCCTCATATGCTTCTTTAATGCTCATCCCGTCCGCACCTGTGTATATCTCGAGAGAAGCACTCTCCAGCGCTCTACTCGCGTTTCCTCCCGGGCCGTTTCCCGTAATGAGTACATCAGGCTTTTGTTCAAGAACTTTCTGGGCCGAGCGGGGACCGGCACCATGTTCTTCCTGGCTTTGCGCCCGATTATCAAGAACCGTTAACTCATCGTTCTCATCATCGAAAATGAGAAAATAATCCGTTCTTCCGAAACGTGGATCAATCTGATCCTCCCATGTAGTGCCTTTTGCCGTAAATGTAATTTTCATCACCTACTCCTTATTTAAGCCGACTACGGCTTTTATCCTCTGCCAGATCCCCCGGACTTGTTCTGCCGTTTCCGACTCGGAAAAGGGTTCCTCGAGGATCGATTTTCCCTGAACCATCGCCGCGGTGAAATTTTCATCGTACGGGAGGGTTCCCAACATATCCATTGCCTCTTCTATCAGATACTTACGGATTTCATCAGCATATTTATCATTCAAATCGGCTTTATTGATTATGCATCCCGATGGAAGTCGAAACTTCCTGAGTAATTCGCGTAGACGTTTGAGGTCGTGCCATCCGGAAATCGTCGGTTCGGTTACGATGACGACATAGTCCGCACCCGATAATGATGAAACAACCGGACATCCGATTCCCGGGGACCCGTCCACGAGAACCATTTCCCTTGAATCCCCGGCGGCGAGAGCCTTGGCTTCGTTCTTGACCCGGGCCACCAATTTCCCGGAATTTTCAGCTCCGATACCCAGACGGGCGTGCACCATATTCGCATCTGATCTGATTTCAGAGACATACAACTCCCCGGCCAGCGACGGTTTCATGGAGATTGCATCAGTGGGGCAGACTCTGGCGCAGTAACTGCAGCCCTCGCAATTGACGGGTTCAATTTCGAAGTGGGTTCCGTCGGACAGAACGGCATCGAAGTGACAGACCTCAAGGCATCGGCCGCAGCTGATACAGGCTTCCTGGTCGATGACGGCTTCCTTACCGCTGTAAAATAAATCTTTTTGTTTGACAACCGGATCCATTAGGAGATGCATGTCGGAGGCATCGACATCACAATCGGCGACAACGGCGGAAGAACCGGCCAACAGGGCGAATGATGCGGTTAACGAGGTTTTTCCAGTCCCCCCCTTGCCCGATAATACGACGATCTCTTTCATAGACTCTCCAGAAAAACGATCAGACGGGAGAGTTCTTTTTTCATTCCTGCATGGACAGGATAGATCAATTTCCCGGCGGAATAGGTTTTCGCGATGTTCAGATCCTGAGGGATTCGGGCCGGAATCCGAAGTCCCTGATCCGAACAATAATTTTCGACTCCGTCGTCACCGATACCATGACGATTGATGACGATGGCCATCTCCTTATCCAATCCCCGGGCTGTCTCAACTGCAATTTTAAGATCGTGCAAGCCGAAGGGAGTCGGCTCCGTAACGCGAATGACAAAATCCGCATCTTTAACGCCTTCGATGACGGGATAGGATGTTCCCGGCGGCGAATCCATGAGGATCAGATCGGCATCCGGAATCTCGCGCTCCTGGTA
>DAOVYP010000488.1 GCA_030635565.1 Spirochaeta sp.
CGGTGTGACTGAACCCCAGATTCGCAGGCAGCTTGACGATTCCATTCTGATAGAGATTCCCGGTGAAGCCGATCCCGAGCGAGTCAACTCGTTCCTGATGGGCCGGGGATCTCTGGGATTCTTTATTGTCGATGACGCCGGTACCGAAGCGGTCCGCAGCTACACGACATCCGGCGGTAAGATTGTTGATGATCGGCCTGTCGAAGAAGGCATCCTGGCCGAAGGCCTTGTCGCATTGGGTTACTATACCAAAGACAGCTACGGTATCGATCAGTTCAATGGATGGATCGCTGTACCCGAAACTCCCGGTCTTGACGGCTCCCATATCCGGGAAGCCAACCCCGAAACCGACCAGAATACCCTGCAGCCCATAGTCACATTCCGACTTGACGCCGAAGGTGCGACGATATTCCAGAGACTCACTTCCGAGAATACCCAGAAGTACATGGCTGTCATCCTTGATAAAAAAGTTAAGGCCAACGCCCTGATTACCGAGACCATTCCCGGCGGAAGCGTCCGGGTTACCGGTTTCAATTATCAGGAAGCGAACGATCTGGCTGTTGTTCTCCGTACCGGATCTCTCCCCGTTCAGCTGAATATCCGCTCTCTGCAGTCGGTAGGCGCTTCTCTCGGGGCCGACACCATTCAGATGGGACTGAGAGCCATGCTCATAGGTTTCGCACTGGTATTTGTTTTCATGGCTCTCTGGTATAAAGGTGCCGGTCTCATTGCCGATATCGCATTGGCACTCAACCTGTTTCTTCTGTCCGCATTGCTTTCAAGTTTCAATTTCACACTCACCATGACCAGTATCGCCGGACTTATATTGACCGTCGGCATGTCGGTTGATGCCAACGTCATCATCTTCGAGCGTATCAAGGAAGAGCTCAGACTGGGTAAGAACCGGGCCGCCGCCGTGGATACCGGATTTAAAAAAGCATTCTGGACAATCGTGGATGCCCAGATCACAACCCTCATCGCCGCACTCTTCCTGTCCCAGCTGGGTAAGGGACCGGTGCAGGGATTCGCCGTCACCCTGGCATGGGGTATCGGATGTTCTCTCTTCACCTCTCTGTTTGTTTCCCGGCTCATTTTCGATATGGGAACAGAGATCTTCAAGAAGAAGACACTCAGCATCGCGTGGGGGATCAAGTAAAATGAAAGAATTCAATGTCACACGCTATCGTGTCCCCGCACTTATTGCATCAGCCGCCTTTATCTTGATTTTCTGGACCTATACACTGTTTATCGTCGGAGGATTCAACTTCGGTATCGATTTTCAGGCCGGTTTGAACATCACCGTTGATATACCTGCGGCATCCGATGAGCAGGCCGTTCGGGATGCCCTTGGTGAATATAACCCTCAGGTTCAGACTGCCGGAGATGAAGGCGGACGCTTTATCGTTCGGATTGCAGACGATTTGGAAATGGACAATTTCCAGCAGGTCACTTCACGTGGTGTTTCTGAAACCCTCAAGATGAAATTCGGTAACGCCACTGTTGTCAGTGAGGAATACATCGGATCCAGCTTTGCATCAAATCTGGCCGTCCAGACCATCTGGCTCACCCTGATCGCCCTGGGACTGATCCTGCTTTATGTATGGTTCCGGTTCAAGCTGAATTACGCCGTTTCAGCTATTACGGCCGTATTCCACGATGTGCTTTTTCTGCTGGGATTCATCGGCGCCTTTCAACTCGAGTTCTCCACCGCCACCATTGCGGCGGTTCTCACAATCATCGGTTACTCCCTTAATGATACAATCGTTATCTTCGACCGTATCAGGGAAAACTCGCGGATTGTAAAAGACAAGAGCTTCAGAGAAATCATCAACCTGTCTATTTCCCAGTCCCTGAGCCGAACCCTCATCACTTCGTTAACCACACTTCTTGCGGTAGTGGCCATACTGGTGTTAGCCAGTGGAACTATCCGAACCTTTGCGTTGAGCCTGGTAATCGGTATCGCTGTAGGTACATATTCCTCGATTTTTGTCGCATCTCCAATTCTCCTTACCTGGCATGACAGGGATGCCCGAAAAACCCACAAGGCCGTAACAGGTTCGGTTCATCACGATTCACCCGGATCCGGAATCGCGGCTGTCAGCAGTAAATCCAAAGCCATTGCTCCCGAACCTGTGAAGCAGACAGCTGAAGAAATTGCCGAAGCAACCAATAAGCGGTCCAAATCTAAAGCAAAGAAGAAAAAGAAGAAGAAATAACAATAATGAAGCCGGCCCTGGCGGGCCGGTTTTTTTTCCTGCTATTTTAGTCACGTGCGGCAGTTTTATTATCGTAATATTCTGTTCGTGTTCC
>DAOVYP010000121.1 GCA_030635565.1 Spirochaeta sp.
CACCATCAGCTACACCGATGTCACCACGACATTGAACCAGTACGCTGTTCTGTTCAAATTCTCCAGCAAGGCTCAGTTGATGTATGAGGATAACATCCCTCAGGACATGCAGAAGCTGACCGGTGAGACATTGGCAGAAGTGGCGGAACTGGTGTGTTATGGGCAGGTCAAAGCTGGCACAAACGTAATGAATTGCGCTGCTTAGAGAGTAATCTTTAAGTTGACACCGAGAGTGATTACATGGGACACCTAAGACAAGAAAAACAATCTGAGGAACATCAAATGGCGCAAGTTCTTGTTAAGGCAACCAGAGGGAAGGCAAACCTGACAACCGAAGAAATCAGCTATTTGGCTGGCGTTGTAGATTCCGACGGCTGTATCGCTATCAGCAAGATGAAAGGAAACTACAGCAAGTCACAGAGGATAGCAAATCCGAGATATGTCCTCAATTTGATAGTGACAAACACCAGCGAAGACCTGATGAATTGGTTGACTGAGAGGTTTCATGGACGAATTAAGCCGAGGAAACGGTACAGTGAGAAACACAAAACAACGTGGAACTGGACCTTGGATCACGGCAAAGCTCTCCATACTCTCAGAATGATTAAGCCATATCTCATCGTGAAAGGCGAACAGGCTAAAGTTGGAATCGAACTTATCGAAAACTGGGTTACGACGATCGGAGGACAAGGAGCTCGTACCCCACAAATCGAAGTCGATCGACGCGAAAGGCTGTATCAAGCGATGAAGGTATTGAATCAGGTAGGGGCGCCGCCCGCAACGACTAAGTCTCTTGGCTCCTGAAGGCTTTCAGGATGATGCGATAGTCTGAACTTACGAGAAATCGTAAGAGGGAAGTTGAAGCGCTTCCCCGCCACTGCAAAGTGGTCATTAAAGTAACAGATTGAATTTATGCCAACGGCAGCACCAGGGCAGGCCTGAACTCCATCATATCGCTGAATGCGATCCGCCAGGCATGCCGGATCATGGAGAGAAACAGTGGCAAGATGGTAACCAGCAAGATCGCGGCCGGAGAGAATTTCGACACATCCCCGGTGGAGCCTGGATACATCGTCTTTATCCACACTGACCTTCAGTCCGACGTTCGTGATCTTCCCAATTTCACCAAAAGGGTTGAGTACGGTAGCGCGATCACACCCGTACATCCCAGAGAAATTGGAGCATGTGAGGATTTCAGGTTCGTAACATCCCCACTGTTCGCTCCTTTCCTGGCCGCGGGTGCGTCCGTTGGCGATGGTATGCTATCGGCCGGCTCTTCCAGTAACGATGTTTATCCGGCAATCGTTATGGGCGAAAGCGCATGGGGCCAGTGCTCGCTGAAGGGCAACGGTCTGACCGCCATTTCCCCCACGATGATCAGTTCCCGGAAGAAAACCCACGGCAACCCGTCTGGTATGTTTGGGTACGTCGGGGCTGATTTCTGGCTTTCTTCGGTTCGTCTTAACGAAAATTGGATGAACAGGATTGAAGTGTGTGCCACTGACCTCGAGGCCTAAATGGGCGGCTAACGCTAAGAAATTACAAACCAATAAGGGTGCCCCTTGATTGGGGCACTCAAAAGCAAGACCTCGAGAGTTTACCGGGGCAGGAGAAATCACATGACAGATTTTTCAACATCCAAAGAAAGACAGCAAATTATCAACAACCTACCTGGCCGAAGAATCCAAGAACCGATCAGGGCACTGGCCGAGCAGCAGGCGGCCGATGTCCAATTCGCAAATTGGGGCGCCAATCCTTCCGGAGCTCAGGACTATTTTGTTGACGGGAACGCGGCAAACAACCAAAGCGGGTTGTCCTGGGATACCCCGAACCAATCCCTTTCAGAGGCCATCGCATTGAGTAACACATCCATCGGCCTATCTTCCAACCGGTGGTGGGCTCGTCGGAATCGGATCTTTGCCCTCGGAGACGGTGAGCTCGTTGAGAATCTGACCGTATTTCCGGAGAAGTGCGACATCATCGGAGTTGGGTATGATCTCCTGCCCTTCCCGAGAATCGTCGGCAATCACGTTATCGCCGCCGCAACAAAGGGTGTCCGCCTTATCAATCTGGGGTTCTACACTTCTGCAACAAGCGATCTGCTTGTCATTCCGGCCGGGAGCCATGGCTTTCAGATGCTTTATTGTTTCGCGCACCCAGGGACCACATCGACAAAGGCTCTCGAGATCACAACGTGCGCCCATGTTCGTATCATCGGGAATGAGATCACAGTTGGTGCGGGAGATATGTCTGTAATCTTCGGAGTTGCCATATCCGTTGAGGGCACAGTCATTCACGATACCATCATCGAGGGCAACAAAATCACAGCAACGGCGGGTATCGCTATTGTTGAGGCGGCCGCGGCTGCATTTGGCAGCAGGATTGAGGGCAATACTATCCGTGCCACCGCACTGGCTATCGACGACAATAGCGACGACTTTCAGGTCGTCAACAACAGGTGGATGACCGATATCAACACATCAACTTCCACAGCGGGTTATGATTTCAATCTACAGTTGGCTGCCGGAAACATTCAAATGGGTGCTACCGGTCTGTGTGATACGATCCCATTTACCAAGATCGCCGAGTAAGCGATTATGGGTGACGACATGGAACTGATAGACGTAAGTATTCCGGCTGAAAGTAAGATGCTCGGAACTCAGGAATTGACGGGGATCGCTTCAGGAAAGAGGGTCCAGATGAGAATATTGGGTCCCGGAAGTGGAGTTGAGGTTCTTCTTGATGAAGCCGTGCCGGAAGGCAAGAACTGGACCCTCAACACCCGTATAGAGATATCCGAGGTCGACGCCTAAACTTCCCGCGGGATAGGGCTCACGCCCTACAGGTCGGTTTTCCTGGGCCGACCGTCTCCCGCGGACATCCAGGAAAAGGATACTACAGGAGGTATCTTATGAAATTCAGCGTGTTAGAAAGAGTACTGTTGGGCCAGTTGCTTTCGTCTCCAAGAGTGGGCGGTTACGAAAACCTGAAGGTCTTGAGAGTTACGAGAGAGGCCCTGTCCTTTAGCGAAGTTGAGCATAAACGGCTTTGCTTCAGGAACGTCGGTGCAGATCAGCAATGGAAAGGAAGCATCGTTGTTGAGAAGGCGACGGGAAAGGAAATCGACTTTACACCGGAAGACCTTGCCAAGGATCCGGAGATGCCACAGAAGAAAGTCGATTCCGATCCTGAGGTCTATGAATTCAGGCCGTCCGTTGAGGATAAGAAAATCGCCATCGGTGAGTATGTTTCCGGCTTGATCGCCACCGAGCTAAAGGCTCTTGAAGAGGCAGAGAAGCTTACAGAGCAGATTATACCCCTCTTTGAGATGTTCGTTGTCAACGCGTCGGCGAAGAAGCCGGCCAAACCAAAACGTAAGAAGAAGCCCAACCGGGCGAAGAAAAAGAGGTAATATCATGGGACTTGCAGGAAATATGAACGGCGCAAGAGGCGGCAATGAGTGCATGAACAACTGCGGCCTTGCCGAAGGAACCAACACCATCACACTTAAGCTGGTGGCCGGAAATGGAACAACCGATACCGAATTCACGATCGATGGCCAGCTGTACACCAAGGACGATACCGACAATATCGCAATGACGGTCCTCGGGGTACAGGCCATTGTGACGTCTGTCCTTTACCTGGTCACCCTAACGAGCGCCGGAGTGTTGGCGATCCAAAAGGGAAACGAGGAACTCACGGCAGATGTTACCAGCGGGAAAAGCCATCTTGAGTGGCCGGAGCCTGCCGACGATGTGTGCGCGATTGGTGGGTACAGGGTTGACACCAACACCATCACCTACACAAGTGGGGTAACTGATCTGGCGGCAATCGGGTCCGACTCCGGAACCGTGACGTACTTTGATTTCAACAGGGTACCTGCGGCACCGGTCACCACATAAGCACCTGATGTGACAATCTAAACTGGGGCGGCTTCGGTCGCCCCAAATCCTACCCAAGAAAGGAAAATCACAATGGCAAAGACAGAAGAAGAGAAATTGGCAGCACAGGCCGAGCGGCAAACCAAGACCGAAGACCAACAGGTCAAAGATCAGCAGGAGATTGATGCGGGTCGGAAAGACGTGGCCGCTGCTCAGACTGCACTAAAAAGCGACATGGAAGCCTTCGAGGCCCGGATGAAGGAACGGGAAGCGAACCTCAAGAAGGATATGGACGCCCTTGCTCACGATCGGCAGATCCATGCCGGAGAAGTTGAAGTCTTCGAGGTTGCCCAGAGCAAATTGGGCGAAATCGGACTCCGGGACAATGGTATCGAGCGGGTAACCGAGAAAATGACCGAATCGCAGATCGCACTTGAAGCCTTCATGCACGAAGAGGTCAATGTTCTTGTCATGAAATCCGGTGACAAGGAAGAAAACCCCGTGTCGTTGCCGAGCGTGAATGGTGTAAACCAGCCGATTCCGCTTGGTGTCGAGATCCGCATGAAGCGCAAGTACGTAGAGGTCCTGGCTCACAGTCGCCTTGATATCGTTCTACAGGCAGAGGCCAACCCTATGCGACAGGTCGAGGGAATCAACGTGCAGTCGACCACCGCCCTCACCCACAACTTTTCGGTATTTGGTGATACCGAAAAAGGGCAGCGCTGGCTTGCGAATCTTCTCGCGCAACCGAATTAGGTGAGCCATGAGCCTACCGGAAAACTTTCTTCAGATCTGTCAACGTACCCGCCAGGAGGCTGGTCTTCCTGGCACGGGGCCAGACACGGTTGTTGGTCTCAGTAGCTCATCTGATATGGGTCGTGTCGTTGATTGGTGCGGAAATGCCTATAACGACATCTGCAACGCCCATCTCACCTGGCGATTCCTGAGGGATGTATTCAGCTTCAGCACGGTTGCTACCCAACAGGAATACACACCCACTGAGGCCGGCGCTCCGACATTGGCCACCTGGATAACCGAGCACCGGGATGAAACAGGTGCGGTCCGTGTTTTTCGGGTAGCCTCCGACGAAAGCCGCCTGCAGTTCCTTCCCTGGGATGAGTTCCATGAGATCTACGACTTTGGGTCAAACCGGATCCAGACGGAAAGGCCGAGCGTTGTCACGGTAAACCCGAGCAACAACCTTGTCTTATGGGCCGTCCCGAATATTGTCTATAATATCAACGGGGAGTATTACAAAGTGGCCCCAGCGCTCACCCTGGATGCAGACACTCCCCTTTTCCCTGCTCGATTCTATATGATGGTTGTGTGGAAAGCCTTGATCGATTATGCCGGATGGACCGCAGCAGATGAGAAGTATGCGCACGGCCAGAGTCGGTACAAGGGTATGCTGAGAAAGCTGGAAATGGATCAGCTAGAGAAAATCTTACACGGACCGCCACTGGCTTGATAAATGGCTAAATTCCCCCACGTCGATGTCAAGACGCCATATACCCGATTTCAAGGTGGGCTGGATACAGAATCCCCCGCTCTAGATATCTCTCCCGGGGCCTTCATCGTTGCCACGAACTACATGTGTGATACCGAAGGGGGAGCTACACGGATAGATGGATATGAGCGTTTCAGCGGACAGCCCGCGCCTTCCGACGGGACATATTATTATTGCCCCTGCGACTTCACAAGTGGGGGCCCAAGCGTTGGCGATACGGTCACCGGTGCCGACAGTGGAGAAACAGCGGAAGTTATCGTTGTTGGCTCAGACTATATCGATGTGACGAAGCTATCCGGTGATTTTAACGATGATGAGGTCTACAACGTCGGCGGAAGCCCAAAAGGCACATTCACTGCAGGACAACCGGAAAAGGGCGAGACCACCGCGGCACTTCACGCAACGGCAATGAATTTGGCAGCTGATGTCTACAGGGCCGATATCGCAGCGCCAACAGGTAGTGGCGCCGGTCGCGGTATTACCATGCTGAACGGGACTGTTTATTGTTTCCGGGACAATGCGGGAGCTACCGCAGGGCTGATATACAAGCAAACTGCAGCCGGATGGTCCGCGGTCACCCCGGGCAATGAGATCAGCTTCGATACCGGCGTTGCCGAGATCAGCGATGGAGATACTGTTACTCAGGTTACAAGCGGGGCTTCGGCTGTTGCTAATAGGGTTGTCCTTGAATCGGGCACCTGGGCCGGCGGGGATGCAGCGGGGCGTCTTATCCTCGGGACGATTACAGGAACCTTTGACGCAACCAATGCCCTACAGGTGGCAGCCGCGACCAAAGCCACCTCAACCAGCCTGGCAACCGCGATAACCATTTCACCTGGCGGCAGATATGAGCTCGTTGTCTTCAATTTCACCGGCTCCACTGCCACCAGGAGAATCTACGGGTGCGACGGTGTAAATAGGGGTTTTGAGTTTGACGGGACCCACTATGTGCCGATCGATACCGGCATGACCACCGATACGCCATTGCACGTAATGGCATTCAAGCAGCAACTGTTTTTCTCTTTCCTGGGATCGTCTCAAAACTCCGGGCCCGGGACGCCATATGTTTGGTCCGCCCTTCTTGGTGCGACGGAAATAGCGGTTGGTGATAATATCACAGGATACCTTGTGGACTCAGAGACCCTGTTGATTTGCTCTCGCAATACCACCCATCAGCTATCCGGCGACAATCAGGCGACTTTCTTTCTGGATCCGGTTGATGATGAGATCGGTGCTGTGCCATACACTTTGCAAATCCTGGCAAAGCCTCATTGCCTTGACGATCGTGGCTTGATCCAGATCTCAAGAACGGCGCAATTCGGCAACTTCAATCTCGGTACCAAAAGCCGGAGGATTCAGAGGCGCATAGATGCGATGAGGAAAGTCGCTGTTGCATCTTCCGTCTATCGATCGACGAACCAATATCGTTTGTATGGAAGTGACGGAACCGGGATCTGTGTCACTCTAGGAACTGGAAGACGTGGAATTGAGTACTATTTCTCTCAGTTCATCTATCCGGATAATGTGGCATGCGCAGTATCAGGAGAAGATTCAACCGGTAA
>DAOVYP010000100.1 GCA_030635565.1 Spirochaeta sp.
CGTTCAGAAATGCATCCGGACCGGTGATATCGAAGCCGTCGGCGATACCTCCCACCTCACGTTTTTCGAGATGCTGGGAAACTGGTCACTGAGGGATTATTTCAAAAAGGAAGCCCTCACCTGGAGTTATGAGTTTCTTACCAGTGATGAATATCTCGGTTTGGACAAGGATCGTATCTCGGTTACCGTTTTCAAAGGCGATGACGATGCGCCTTTTGACAGTGAGTCTTATGACACCTGGGTTTCCCTGGGTATTCCCCTTGAGAGGATTTACAAACTCCCGAAGGAGGATAACTGGTGGGGACCAGCCGGCCAGACCGGCCCATGCGGTCCGGATTCGGAAATGTTTTACGACACAGGCATCGATGCCTGCGGTCCTCACTGTCAGCCCGGTTGTTCCTGCGGTAAGTATTTCGAGATATGGAACGATGTGTTCATGCAGTACGACAAGCTGGCCGACGGTACGTATAAACTGCTTGAAAAGCCCTGCGTCGATACGGGTATGGGTGTCGAGCGAACCGTCACGATGCTTCTGGGTGAAAAAAATGTATACGAGACCGACCTTTTTACAGACATCATCTCGGCTATCGAGGACATTTCCGGCAGAAAATACGAGGAAAACGACAGTACAATACAATCGTTCCGAATTATTTCGGACCATGTTAAAACCGCTACGATGATTCTGGGTGACGAGAACGGTATCAAACCCTCCAACCTCGGTCAGGGATACATTCTTCGCCGATTGATCCGCCGTGCGGTCCGTCACGGTCTGAACCTTGGTATTGAGACAGATTTTCTGGGCCGGATCGCCGATTCGGTCATCGGTATATACAAGGGTGTTTATGACGAGCTTCAGGACCGGCGGGATGTCATTATCAGCGAACTGACCCTGGAAGAGGCTCAATTCCGCAAGACACTGGAACACGGTCACAAGGAGTTTGACAAACTTCTGCCCAATCTGCAGCGTAATCCTAAAAAAATTATTCCCGGGCGGGTAGCCTTCCGTCTGTATGACACCTATGGATTCCCGGTGGAACTCACCGAAGAATTGGCCGCAGAATACGGGATGACCGTGGATCGGGACGGCTTCGACGAGGCCTTTAAAAAGCATCAGGAAACTTCCAAGAAAGGCGCGGACAAATCTTTCAAGGGCGGTCTGGCCGACGATTCGGTGATGTCCACCCGGTATCACACCGCGACCCATCTGCTCCATGAGGCCCTCAGGCAGATATTGGGCGACCACGTAGCTCAGAAGGGATCCAACATCAACGCCGACAGGCTTCGCTTCGACTTCGTTCACCCTCAGCCCATGACCCCCGAAGAAAAAGCCGCTGTGGAAGATCTGGTGAACGAAACAATCGCCAGGAATCTGCCTGTGTCCATGACGACGATGACTCTGCAGGAAGCCCGGGATGTCAACGCCAGGGCACTGTTCGAGGGTAAGTACGATGAGCAGGTGAAAGTTTACAGTATCGGTGATTTTTCCACTGAAGTTTGCGGCGGTCCCCATGTTGAGGCTATCGGTGAACTCGGTAAGTTCAGAATTTCCAAGGAGCAGTCAAGCTCCCGTGGCGTTCGAAGAATCCGTGGTGTTTTAAATTAATTCCTGAAGTTTTTCGGCGTATGCGGTGAGTCGTTCATTGTGTATGCCGAGACTCAGGAATCTGCTGACCATATCAACGGCCGCTGAAATATTGCCCTGCTTTTCATGGCATTCGGCGGCTTCCATGTAGAGCCGATGATTATTCGGTTCTTTGTCCATCAGCTCCATCAGATAAGTGAGGGCCTTTTCGTATTCACCGTGGGTCTTGGCGATCAGTGCCAGACCCATTACCGCGTAGATATCGTACTCAATCTCAAGGGCATCATGATAGTACTGTGCTGCCTTTTCGAGGTCATCCAGATTCCTGTATGCATCACCGGCCCGGGTGAGTATCACCTTGTTTTCCGGATCCCTGTCCAGGATCTGATTCCAGTAGACAAGAGATTGTTCCGGTTGATTCATTCCACGGTAGCAGTCGGCCAGTCCGAAGAGGGCATAGAAGTTGCCCGGCTGCATGGATAAGGCCTTTTCGAAATAGGGTATGCCGCTTTTGAAAGTTTTGAGTTTGCGGAAGCAGTTTCCGATTGAAGTGAGAACCCGAATATCCACATGGTTTCCCACATGTTCCTCCATGCGTTTCCAGTACTTCAATGCTTTTTCATATTCCTTGAAGTCATAATGCAGATGTCCAAGGCCGATGAGGGCATAAGAGTTGTTTTGCTCCATTTCCAGGACCCGGAGGTAGAGATCCCTGGATCTGGGGAAATTTCTCACTTTGCGATAAGCGTCTGCGATCCGGGTGAGTACGGTAACGTTTTTATTGTCGTGTTTGAGGTATTCTTCCCAGATTTCAATGGCACGGTTGAACTGACCCAGGGCCTTGTGGCAGTCGGCCAGGCCGAAAAGCGCGTAATTATTACCGGGATGATAACGAAGACAGTCGCGATAATACTCAATGGCTTCCTTGTAGCGTTTTTCCTTTCGGCAGGTGTCTCCGATTCCCACCAGGGCATAGTTGTTGTCCGGCTGCATATCGATAATTTTATTAAAAATTTCGATGGCTCGATGAGTCAGAGATTCTTTGAGAAGTTGATAACCTTGCTTTGAGAGTTCGGAAATCTCATTAAGCTGTTCCTGTGTAAGATCGGACTGTTCCTCGGGACTTTTCATATTGTTCCTTTTTGTTATGGTAAGGAAACTACTCGCTGATCCACTCACGAACGACACCGGCCATCCGTTCTATCATGTAGTCCACCTTCGCCGGTGCGGGAGCCAGGCTGTATAGCCGATACGCTTCCCAATATTCTCCCTTTTTATAATGATAGTCACCGGCACGGATAATGCCATCAGAATAGCCCAATGTCAGGAAAATCTTTTTTGCCGTGGGAACCTTGCCATCGTTGAAAAGTTCATTGCCCTTTCGTATCAGTGCGGCTTTGTGTGCCGGATCGATCGGTGTTCGTTTCGGCGCGACAATCTTGAGAAAGCCCTCTTTCGGCATCTCAGCCATGAATCAGAGAGTTCCCTTTGTGGACATGCCGGCTTCGCCGCCGTCATTTTGAGTGTAAGCTTCCATCAGAGCCCTGCCTGCTGCTTTGAACATGGCTTCGGCGGCGTGATGACCGTTTTTGGAATAGCGGACCGTCAGGTGGAGGTTCAGTTTCCCGGCTACCGTCAGTCCCCAAAAAAATTCCCGGATCAGAAAGAGGTTGAAATTACCGGCTTTATCCTGGGCCCATTCGACGTTCCATTGCAGATAGGGACGGCCGCAGGCATCTACCACCGCTTCACACAGCGCATCATCCATGGGGATGACAGCTTGACCATAACGGTGTATCCCTCCGGATTCTTTTCTGGCTTTTTCCAGGGCCTGGCCGATAACAAGTCCGGTATCCTCAATCAGGTGATGGGGGTCGACATCGATATCGCCGGAGGCTTTCACTTCGAGACGAAATCCGCCATGGAAGGCCATGGCGTTGAGCATATGGTCGAAGAAAGGAAGTCCGGTTTCCGGTTTTGACGGACCGGAGGTGTTCATATCCAGTTTTACGAGAATCTCGGTTTCTTTTGTGACTCGGTGAATCTCTACCATCATGTCTCCCTCGTCATAATATCGGCCAGTTCGGCGATTTCACGATAGTGGAGTTTGAAATAGGCCGGATTGGCGATGAGCCGGACTTTGATATCAGCCAGATCAGTAATGATTTCCAGTCCGTTGGCAACCAGTGTGCTGCCGGTCTCAACCAGGTCGACGATGTAGGGCGCAAGTCCCAGCACCGGAGCAAGTTCGACGCTTCCGCCCAGGCGGATTATCTTCACAGGTATGCCCCGGCGGTGGAACCAGTCCCGGGTCATCCGTACATAGCTGGTGGCAACGGTAACTGTTCCACCCCTTTTTTCAGGGGTCAGTGACCCTTCCTGTGCCGCGATGCAGAGCCGGGTTTCTCCGAAAGGAAGGGTGAGTACCCGGGTGAAAGAATGTCCGGATTCGGCAACGGTGTCATCCCCGACGATGCCCAGGCCGGCGATGCCGTGGTGGACGTAAGTGGGAAGATCATGGTTCTTCACCTTGTAGACTTCCAGCCGCCCGGTTGAATCGACTGCGGAGAGCTTGCGGGAGCCGAAGCTGATATCCATTCCCCTGGCGGATATGTGTTCGACTACCGAGTCGAGAAGACGGCCTTTGGGGATGGCGATAGTAAGAGGTTTACTCATGAAATGGCCACCCGCTCGCCATTTTTCCGTCGTTGTGCCGCATCCCTGTATCGGCCGGCAAAATTATTACCTCCGGCGATTTTTACCGGAGATTCATCTGCGGCATCGGCGGCAAACTCGCTCAAGGGCTCAATTTTACGCATCATCAGGCTGAAACCGACAGCGGGTGAGGGGCTGCCGAAAGAACCCAGTAACTTGTCGTATCGCCCTCCTGAAGCGATGGCGGAATTGGCGCCGTCGACATAGGCTCGAACGGTAAAGCCTGTGTAATAGGGCTGACCTCCGTGTTCCGAGAGATCGATGCGGATATTTTCCATGGACACGGTGGCTGAGAGTTCCGAGGTCAGGGATTTCAGGTCTTCAACAGCTGCTGTTAAGGCGGGCAGGGCAGAAGATTTTCCGATGGCACCGATAAGTTCTGAACTTAATTCGGTGAACTCATCCAGTGTCCCAATGAACAGCAGCAGGTTCGCCCTCTCTTCCCCGATGAGGCGGTTCATTCCTTCACGATCCCTGATTTCCAGAAGATCACCAAGTTCCGCCGGATCAGCCTCAGCATCCATAATGGCATCCAGGATGGATCTGGAACCGATATGCATGCGCCAGGATGGAAGGCGCATGGCATCCAGGAGATCGTGGAGAAGCATCAGGATTTCAAGATCTCCATCCCGTCCTTTCATACCGATCAGTTCAGCGCCTGACTGGAAGAACTCATCGCTGGAAATATCTTCCTCTTCCTGATGGCGGATGATGCTGTCGGCGTAGTAGACCCTGCGCGGCAGAGGCGCATCCTTGAGAGACAGTCCCATCTGCTTGGCCAGAAAGAGGGTGATGTCTGAACGGAGCATCAGCAGTTCTCCCTCCCGGTCGGGAAACCGGTAGCTTCGCTCCACCTGTGAATGATCGAGCAATGGGCGATAGGTTTCGTAATAGTCGAAGACAGGGGTGAGTACCGGCAGATAACCCCAGGATGCGAAATGATCCTCTGTCATCCGCAACAGCTGACGGTGACGATAGGCTTCCTCGAGGAAAAAACTCTCGGTTCCCTGGGGTGTCCGGAGTCTTTGTCTGTTATCAGGGCTCATGCCGCATATTATGCCGGGAGGGGGAAAGGCGGTCTACCGATGGCTCAACGGCTTTTTGCCCAGGCCAGAATCCCATTGGCGATCATCAAGGCATCCTGTTCTCTCAATTCGGATGATCTCAGAGCCCAGGCATTACTGGCATAGTTGATATTCCGTGCTTCCACGAGCACGGCGGCATCGGCGGGATTATTTTTCAAAACCCTCAGTGGCTGCCGGCGGATGAAAGAACCGCTGCCCAGATAAGGTGCCAATGCACTTGCCAGATCCCGGGAGCGGTTCGCTTCGGAATCGGTTTCTCCGTCAAAGAGCACAGCGGTTCCAGCCGGGAGATCCGGTGTATTGTCGGCGTGGATGCTGATGAAAAGAGTACCTTTGTGTTTCTGTGAAGATGGAGTGCTTCTTATCTCACTCTCCGCAATTATTTTTCTCAGATCCAGACCTTCGATTGTTCCCACGGGTCTCCAGCCGGCATTCTCATTATGGGATGCACCATTGTATACCTCATTCTTCCTGTGTACGAATGTCTGCCGGGCATCGACGCCGTTCCGGATGTGGTGATCCGGCGAGAGAATCGTCATGGAAACCGAAGCCCCGTGGCGTATCAGGGTACTGTGCAGGCGCATGGAAATATCGTAGGCGTACTCGTCTTCCGTTATCACGACTGGATTTCCGTTTCCATCGGCCACCGTTACTATTGCGCCGGGATCCAGGCCCCCATGACCCGGATCGATAACGATGTGCCATCCCTTCAAGGCAGTGCTCAGGGCCGGAAGGGTACGGGTTTCGGTTTGAAACAGTTCCAGAACCTGCCGGGACCGGCGGTAATCAACAGCCGCCGGGGCATCAGGTGACTCCCAGTAGGAGTCGTTGGGCTGATCCTTTTTTACCGGATAGCTGAAGTAATATTCACCGTTCCGGGGTATGTCGGGTCGGGGGATATTTTCCGGTTTCAGCGGTCGCCGATCCGGCAGGGCGGCCAATGTAATCCGGGGTTCCG
Organism: Spirochaeta sp.; assembly: GCA_030635565.1. GTDB lineage: Bacteria > Spirochaetota > Spirochaetia > DSM-2461 > DSM-2461 > UBA2779. The sequence goes on from DAOVYP010000100.1 coordinate 6,341, forward strand.
GCAGAATCCCGGATCTGTCCAGCCCCGGGTAAAGTGCCAGAATTTCACCGGGATGGATGACGTTCCCGGCCAGGGCATTCCAGTCAATCAGATCGGACATGGCCAGCCCGTATCGCTGAGCGATGGTCCACAGAGACTCACCACTGCCTACTTCATGACCCTCAGGCCTGGGCGCCTTGACGATGAGAAGCTGTGCGGGATGGATGACATCGCCGTTCATATTATTGTACATACGCAATTTGTCCACCGTAAGGCCGAAATGGAAGGCGATTGCCAGAAGTGTATCTCCGGGAAGCACACGGTAGGTTCCTGCCGGTACAGGTGAGGGAACCTTGAGCTGCTGACCGATTTTCAGTGATTCTGTATCCAGGTTGTTGATTCGACGAAGTTCTTCCTGAGACACGTTGAATTCCATGGAAAGAGCCGAAAGTGTGTCTCCGGGTCTGACTTCCAGAGAATGGATTCCATTGACTGGAATCTCAATGTTCTGTCCCGGGCGAATGATTTCACTCTCAAGGTTGTTGGCCCGGATAATCCAGTTCAAGGGCACTTCATACAGTCGGGACAACCCATAGAGTGTGTCCGTAGGGGCAACGGTATAATTCAGGGCCCCCGTGACCGATGAAGCCGTGAGGAATAATGCGGACAGAAGCAGAGCATGATAATTGATACGGTTTAGAAACGACACAAGATCCTCCCAGAAGTGTCGCTTTTACTATCGAATGGAACTGCCTGCCGCCTGAGAAAAACCTGTGCAGATAGCGGAACTCCCGCCTAATTATCCCTGGTGTAGAAAGCCAGGTGTGAACGACCATAGGTTCGCTTGTCGTAAAGCCGGAGATTTCCGGTCAGCTCGGGGAGCTTGTCCTCCGAGGGATAGTGGATCATGAGAGTGCCGCCGGGGGCAGGCTGACCGGCCTTGTCGGCAAGAGCCAGAAGGCGGCCCTTGTCTTTCATCGGGAAGGGCGGATCGAAATGGACGATATCAAAACGCTCCATTCCCTTTTTAAGAACAAGCTCAACCGGACGGATGATCAACTGAACCTGAATTTTTGCTGAAAATTCGGTATCTTCGGTTGCGATTTTCAGATTTTCAAGAATATGAAA
>DAOVYP010000563.1 GCA_030635565.1 Spirochaeta sp.
AAACCCTTCCCTTCGACTCTTCCAATTGCAGTAGAACACCACTTCCTCTATTCGGACCAGCTGAATCGGGCAGTTATTTTCAGGTGAGAGTTCAGAGATATCACCGAAATAGTGTTTCTCCCATGGAAAATCCAGACCGGTATCCGTCGTGAATTTCCGCCATTGGGCAACCGTCACTTCCATTTCAGAAAGTTGAAAATCCTCTACCCGGATATCGTGCACAATTTCCTCGCCTTCAGTTATCATGGTGTATGTCATGCCGCCGCCATCCACGTCGATAAATGTTTGAGCCATGAGGACGGCCGGCATGAAACACACCAAAATTATCAAGCTGAAACAACGGTTTCTCACGGAAGGGTAAACCAGTCCAGGGCCATAACACTTTCCACTTTACGACTCCCTTTATCCCAATGGTCATCAATTCCGTCATCTGCAACAGGATCAATCTCAGCACCACCAACTTGCAATACATGATGTTCTTGTGGCTGATAATCGATAGTCCCGCTCAACTCCACCTTCATTATCTCCACCCCAGCCTCACGGGCCGCCTCAACCGTGGGATACCGGCCCGGGCTGTCGACGTAATCCTTCAGTCCCAGGTTTTTCGAAAGCGCCTGGGAAAACTGATATACGCTTGTGACATAACCATCTCCGGAGACACAGCTGCCGCTTCCGTCGGCTAATGGTGTATTGGAGGCTTTTTCCGCCGCTTCGAAGATCTTATCCCGATCCAATCCCGGATATTTGGACTGCACCGCGTAAACGAATGTGGCGGCACAGCACATGGTCCAGTCGTCACGGCCGAGGGCACTCTCCAGATCCCTCTGACTGATATGGCCGGCGCGGAACGAATCAACGGGATTCGGCTCAACCGAAGGGTTGCGAGGCGGAGGCAATACGACAGGTATATAGGAGGGTACCGAAGAGGTCACTTCTGTTTTCCCCGGGAAGATATCATCCAGCAAGTCCTTGAAGAAGTCTCCAACTTTCAAAAAGAAACCTTCTGATCCATCTGTATTCGATTGTTCACCCATAACATCACCGGCAGGCTCATCGGTCAATAAGTCGGATTCAGACACGTCAATTTTCGCTATAAGCGTATCGCCGTCTATCCCGTCGGCGAATTCAGGTTCGACTGCCGGTAAGTCCGGCAGTTTCTCATCAACATCGGGCGTAGAAAGTTCAGGTTCGGGTTCATACTCAGGTTCCGGCGGCAGGCTGCCGGTTTCGACTGCCGGTGGATCCGGTGGTATTTCATCGGATCCGGAGGCAGAAGGCTCAGGTTCCGGCTTGGGTTCCGTTTCAGGTTTTTTATCTTTAACTCGGGGGGGAAGGGGTTTGGACGGTTTCTTTTTATCATTCACAGATCCTGAATTATCGGGTTTTCTGTCCTCAGCCGGTTTGTTCTTCTTGCGCTGTACCGAATCGTCCCTTGGCTTTTTAGGGGCAGTTCCCGCAGGGGGATCCGGTTTTTTAACCGGCGGCCTCTTCTTCGAGGCACCCTTGCTGTCCGATGAGGAAGAGGAGTCCGTCTTCTTCTTTTTCACGCCGGTGGTGGCAGACGATGAGGCGGGTTCCTCATCATCATCAGGCAGTTCGGGCATCATCCTCCGATTCGTCGGCAATACGGCTGACGGCGCCGAGAGGTCATCCGTAAAATTTTGATGAAACCGGCGGGGCCAGGCCGATATGAATACGGTCCCGGCCTCATCGGAAAACGGCTTGGCCATATCTGGCGCGTACCCGTCGGTACGCCAGCGTGC
>DAOVYP010000479.1 GCA_030635565.1 Spirochaeta sp.
CCGGAACGGTCGTCCCATCTTCATACAGGATTCGAAGTATCGTCCCGTCACGGTCCGATTCAACTTCCATCGTACTTTTATCAGTTTCGATTTCGACGATGGGGTCGCCGGCGGCAACCGTATCACCCTCTTTGACAAGCCACTCGAGGATAATACCCTCTTCCATCGCCATACCCGTTTTAGGCATTATTATCGGTTCTACCATAAGGCCCCCCTAAAGCAGTTCGCGAACCGCAGTGGAAATACTGTCGACAGTCGGTACCACCTGAGCTTCAAGACCCGGATTGTAGGGAATGGGAACATCCAATCCGGCGACTCTCTTTACCGGTGCATCGAGATAGAAAAAGGCTTCACTGTCCACGATGACACTGGACAGCTCACCACCGTAACCTCCTGTCCGACAGGCTTCATGGACAATGACAACCTTACCGGTTTTCTTTGCCGATCGGATAAGGCATTCCTTGTCCAATGGAACAAGACTCCGGATATCAATGACTTCAATATCGACAGCTTCAGATTCGAAATTCTCAGCCACTTCGAGACTGCGTTGAACCATCCGCCCGTAGGTGATGATAGTCAGATCGTTCCCCTCTTTTTTGATATCCGCGACACCAAGGGGGATGGTGTAATCATTACCTGGTTCCGGTACCTCACCCCTTGTTCTGTAGAGGAGTTTCTGCTCTAAAAAAACCACCGGATTGTTGTCCCTGATGGCTGTCTTCAGAAGACCCTTGGCATCATAGGGGGTGGATGGAATAACCACTTTAAGACCGGGAACATGGCATACCCAGGCTTCCAGACTCTGGGAATGCTGCTCCGCGGCTCCGGTACCCGATCCTCCGGGAGCCCTGAGAACCATGGGAACAGATGCCTGACCGCCGAATTGGAATCGGGTTTTAGCTGCCTGATTCACCAGCGGATCCATGGCAAAGGTTATAAAGTCACTGAACATCAACTCGGCAACAGGCCTGAGACCTGTCATGGCCGCACCAGCCGCTGCGCCGACTATGGCCAATTCGGTAATCGGGGTGTCCAGGACCCGTTCCTCTCCGAATTCTTCGAGCATGCCGCGGGATACCCCGAAGGCACCACCGTATACACCGATATCCTCCCCCAGAAATATGACGTTTTCATCACGCCGCATCTCTTCACTCATGGCTTCGTTAATCGCTTCAGCGTATGTTATTTCACGCATCTCTTATCTCCTCAGTTCCTCATGTTCAGTCGGCATAGACATCATCCAGGATGTTATCGATTTGTGGTTCCGGGCTGTTTTCCGCATACTCTACGGCATTCTCAATGTCCTGCGCCGCCTTGGAATCCAGGGCAGCCAATTCATCGGCGGAAGCGATACCTTCTTTCAATAAATATTTGTTGTACCGTTTTACGGGGCATTTCAGTTTCCATTCATTGACTTCGTCTTTAGTCCGATAAACCTGAGCATCGCTTTTGGAATGCCCCATCCATCGATAGGTGTTCAGGACAAGCAGCATGGGCCCATGCTCCTTCACATATTTTTTGGCCTTGATGGTCTCTTCATAAACTTTGATTACATCATTACCGTCTATCGCAAGCCCTTTCATGCCATAGGATTCGGCCCTGATAGAAATATCATCGATATTCATGGACTTATTCACATGTGTGGACATCGCGTAATAGTTGTTGGTACAGACAAACAGCACCGGCAGCTTCCAGACCGATGCAAGGTTCAAAGCTTCATGAAACGAACCTTCATTTGCGGCTCCGTCGCCGAAGAATCCGACGGTTATATTGTCCTTTTTCTTATATTTCTGGCTCAATGCCGCACCGACGGCGAGTGGTATCCCGCCACCGACGATTCCATTTGCCCCCAGGCTGCCTTTGGAAAAATCGGCGATATGCATGCAGCCGCCTTTCCCCTTGCAGTATCCGGTTTCCTTTCCCAGAAATTCGGCCATCATGCGGTTGATATCCATGTTCTTGCCGATCCCCTGGTTATGCCCGCGGTGGGTCTGAAGGATGTAGTCCTCATTCTCCAATGCTGAGCAGACACCGATCCCGGTCGCCTCTTCACCGATACAGAAATGGGCGGTCCCGTGAACCTTGCCCTGAACAAACAGTTTGGCGGCCTTTTCCTCGAATTTTCGTGTCTGGACCATTTTGAGATACATATCCAAATGCTTCTCCCGGCTTATTTTCATGTTTACCTCACTTAAACGGATACAATTGCATCAAATACATGACAATTATCGCATTCGGCTTTTTTTCTGTCAAATGATATTTATTATATTTTTATTTTACATATGTTATATTCTTGGTGCTGAACACGCCTCCTGTTCAGTTATTCTCAGAGTGAGCGATCCCTGCCGACGCAGGGCCGGGTCCGGGTCGTACCGCAGGCGGCAGCCGAGGA
>DAOVYP010000421.1 GCA_030635565.1 Spirochaeta sp.
AAAGGGCGATTTCGCCAGGGACGCCTTCGGCCATGTCCAGCTCGGCGGTGCCGCCCAGGCGGTTCAGGCCATCGTGCAGGAAGACTGTAAAGTGAAAGCCCGTATCGCCATGCCCAGCACCATCCAGCGCAGCGGCGCCCACTTTGCCAGTCTCACCGATAACGAGGAAGCCTATGGCGCCGGCCGCCGTGCCGTCGAGGCCGCCCTGGAGGGTATCACCGACAGGATGGTCACCCTGGTCCGGGAGTCCGAATCCCCATATACCTGCGGCTACGGTCTCACCGACCTTTCCAAAGTCGCCAACGGTGAAAAGTTCTTCCCGAAAGAATGGATTACCGAGGATGGATTCTTCGTCACCGAAGATTTCTCTCGTTATGCCGGCCCGCTGATTCAGGGAGAAACAAAACCACCTATGCAAAACGGTCTGCCCCGATACGTTCGGACAGCGAAGCATTTTATATTGTAAGGGACAGGTATCAGGGTCCAGTTTTCCGGCTGATCCCTGACCCCTGACCCCTGACCCAAAGGAGAAAAACATGGTCCCATTCAAAATCGATCTCACAAACAAAGTCGCCGCGGTCACCGGAGGAGGAGGGATACTCTGCGGAGCCTTTTCTGAAGCACTGGCCGAATGCGGAGCTAAAGTCGCAGTACTCGATCTCCGAAAGGAGGCTGCCGACGCGGCCGCCGACCGAATCAATACCGCCGGAGGCATCGCCATGGGAGTGGCTGCCAATGTCCTTGAGACTGATAGCCTCGAAGCCGCCCGGTCCGAAATCGAGAAGGTCTGGGGCCCGGTGAGCATACTCATCAACGGCGCCGGTGGTAATCATCCCAAAGGAACCACCAGCATGGAATACCTTCTCCCCGACCAGCTCAAAGGCAAGGTTGAGGGTATTACCACGTTCTTCGATCTGGATCCCGATGGCATCCAATTCGTCTTCAATCTCAATTTTCTGGGGACCCTGATCTCCACCCAGGTGTTCAGCCGGGGTATGGCGGAGGCCGGCAGCGGCACCATCATCAACATTTCCAGCATGGCCGCCTTCGCTCCTCTCACCAAAGTACCAGCTTACTCCGCCGCCAAGGCCGCAGTGAGCAATTTCACCCACTGGCTGGCCGTTCACTTCTCCAAAGTCGGCATCCGTGTCAATGCCATCGCCCCGGGCTTCTTCCTCACCGAACAGAACCGGAGACTGCTCACCAACGATGACGGCTCCTGGACGCCAAGGGCCACGACAATCCTGAATCACATCCCCCAGGATCGGCTTGGAACCCCCGAGGACCTGCTGGGAACACTTCTCTGGTTGGTGGATGAAAAAGCCGCCGGTTACGTCAACGGCACCGTTATCGCCGTAGACGGTGGTTTTTCGGCATTCTCAGGTGTTTGACGGTATCTGTTTTTTGGTGACCTCCAGGCGCGGGGAGTTTTATTCTTCGGGCTTCGGGGAGTACTGTTTATTGGAGTAATAAGGCTATATGGCGCGCATGATTCTTAGCACTTCGGGATATACGGTCTATTTGATATGGCCGTATTTGGAATTGCCCGAAATGATTTACGCAGGCTTTCATCAGTTTCGGCAATTCCTGCGGCCATGGATCAAATACACCTGTTTATTGGAGTAATTAGGTTATGAAACTCTTTCTGGACAACAACTTTCTCCTCAACACACCCACCGCTCGCCGGCTGTACCATGAAGTAGCTGCAAAACAGCCTATCATCGATTATCACAATCACCTGCCCCCGGCGGATATCTCTGATAATCGGCAATTCACCAATCTGTACGAAGCCTGGCTCGAAGGTGACCACTACAAATGGCGGGCCATGCGCGCTGCCGGTGTAAACGAACGCTTTTGTACCGGGGATGCGGCACCGAAGGAAAAGTTCGATGCCTGGGCGGCCACCGTCCCCCAAACCCTGGGCAATCCCCTCTATCACTGGACCCATCTGGAACTCCGGCGCTACTTCGGCATCACCGAACTCCTTTCACCCGACACGGCGGACATGATCTGGGAAGATGCGAACGCGAAACTCATCGACCCGGCATTTTCCGCCCGGGGTCTGTTGAAGAAAATGAACGTTGAGACAGTCTGCACCACCGACGACCCGGCGGATAAGCTGACGCATCATCAGGCCCACCGTAAGGCGGGATCACCTGATGTTATAATGCTGCCCGCCTTCCGTCCCGATAAGGCCCATAATTTCACAAACCTGAAGGCCTGGGTCTCCTATATTGAGAGGCTGGGTGATGCTGCCGGGACATCCATCACCTGCTGGGACGACCTGTTGGAAGTCCTGCTGTTCCGCCACGCCTTCTTCCACGATAACGGATGCAGGGTGTCCGACCACGGCGTGGAATTCGTCCCGGGTTACGAATGGACTCCCGAAACGGCCAATACCGTGATGAAGAAGGCGTTCATGGGCGAGATGCCGGATGATGATGAAATACTACTCTTCCGCAGCGCCGTCATGGAAAGCTGCGGCCGGATGGATGCCGCCGCCGGATGGGTCATGCAGATCCACATGGGCGCCCTGCGTAATGTAAATCCCCGCAGTATGGCCGAACTCGGCCCGGACACCGGTTTCGACGTCATCGGCGATTTTCCTCAGGCCGCGGGTCTCGCCCGCCATCTGGGCAGCCTCGATAGAGACGACATGCTGCCTAAAACAATTCTCTACAACATGAATCCCGGAAATAATGAACTCATCTGCACCATGGTCGGCAGCTTCCAGGGCGGCATCTCCGGCAAAGTGCAGTTCGGATCGGGCTGGTGGTTCAACGACCAGAAAGACGGCATGATCCGGCAGATGACGAGCCTGGCCAACCTGGGACTGTTATCGAAATTCGTCGGAATGCTA
>DAOVYP010000189.1 GCA_030635565.1 Spirochaeta sp.
AGAATCTCATTCTGCTTTCGCAGCATCAACAGCATGAAAATCAGATTCTTACGCTTGGTCGTAACGATTTTAAAGATGGCTAACAGTAGATCCTTGATGAAGTTGAACATAGCTGACTGATTACAGTATCGGGTAATGTGGAAATCTTTCCATTTTTGGGGCAGATGTAATAAAGCTACACCACGCCCAAAACTTTTCTTCGAACCGGGGATCTTTTGAAAGTTTAAATGTTTTGGTCAGGTGGGGCTTGATATCATTAGCTCTCCAGATTTTCAACACATGGGTGTTGGATACACCCACTTCTTTGGCCATTGTTCGAAGCGACCATCGGCTTCTATTTTCAGGTGGTCGTGTTGCCTCTGTTATGATCCGATTGTTGATTTCATCGGATATCCATGGTTTTCTCCCTCTTCCGGGAGCATCATCCAAACCTTCTATACCCTGTTCATCGAACCGATTAACCCATTTCATCACGGTACGGCGACTAACATTGAGTTCACTCCGTATTTGTTCCTGAGTCATATTTTGAGCTTTAAGGAGAATAATCCTGGCTCGCAAGCTGTCCTTGACTTGAGATGTATAGCTTTTGGCTCGTTTTTCCAATTCCTTCCTGTCGGTTTCATTCAAGTCAATTCTTTTTACAGATTCTTTCCGTGTATGTGCCATGGATAAAATTCTAAACATTGAATCCAATCCTTGTGAATTCATTTTGACAGCGCTACACTAGCACTCCGGATTTTCAAGGCAGGATCACACACTCGGATTCAATGCTCGGTAGAGTTTCTCAATGATCTATCTGGCATCACCGGTTTCATATCGTAGATGTACTACAACTCGGCGAACAACCACAATATTTTACTGCTCGAAGTAGCAATTGTCGTTCTTTTTCATGGGATGGAATCGGATAAACTGAATATTTTCTTTCTTAGCGGATCCATTTCCTCGCAGGTAATCTCAGAATTCGCTGTCTCAGCTGAAAAGAAGATGAAAATGGATCCTGTGGAAATTCTTCAGGCTATTCACCTTTTCTCCGGTTTTTCCTGTTCGGACATATCATTCAATCTGACAGTTGCCGCATGGAAGAGACATATAAAGAGTGTTCTCTCCTACCGGGACTCCCTGATTATTGAAGCGGCACTGTCGGAACAGTGTTCGATTCTCTACTCGGAAGACATGAATCATGGTCAGGTATACGACGGATTGACGGTGGTGAATCCATTTCTCGACTGACCATACCTGTCTTTTTCATAGAATAATTCCCACCAATAAATAGTAAACGGCTCCGGCCCAGCGCCCCAGAGGGAGCAGGTCCATGGGCAGGAAACGGTCGGAAAGGATGAGAAACAGCAGCAGGAATCCGCCGTATCGATTGTAGGGGACCACCAGGTCCGGACGCTTATGGAGAGCCGCGGTTACCAGACGGGAACCGTCCAGGGGCGGTATGGGCAGCATGTTGAAGACGAAGAGCAGGACATTGAGGAAGGCCGCCTGCTGAAGCACCTCGAAGAGAGATACGACAAAGCCTGAATTGACCAACGGGAACATGAAGAGGACTTTGAAGATCAGCAGGATAATCACGCTTATCACCAGATTGGCCAGGGGACCTGCCAGAGAGGTAAGTACCAGTCCGAGATTCCGGTTTTTATAGTACCTCATGTCGATCATCACCGGACGGGCCCAGCCGAAACCGGCTACAATCAGCATCAGGGTGCCGATCGGATCAAGGTGAGCCAGAGGATTGAGTGTAAGACGGCCCTGGTTACGCGGCGTCGGATCGCCGAATGCAGTGGATACACGGGCATGGGCGTATTCATGAACCGACAGGCTCATGATCAGCAGGGGCAGGATGATCAGTATGTCCCGGAATCCCATATTGAAAAGCATATTGATAGACCTCGTTTATTGAGGGAGGAGTATAGCATGAACGCAACTCAGGTCGAGTGTTATGATCGAGATAACTATTTCCCTTTTCCTGCCCATAGCATGATTACCAGGGCTGTCAGGCTTCCACCCAGGGACAGGGCGTAAAGAGACAACATCCCATAGTTGTCGAAAATTAAACCGGCTATGGGATTCCCGATCATTCCGACCAGATGAATCAAAGAAACCGACAGTAGTGCCAGGATAGTCTTGAAGTGATTTTTCGGGACCCGCTCCGAAACGAGCGCGACGGTTCCGATCATTTGAGCGGCGTATCCCGCCCCTTCCAGGACACGCGAGGCCAGGATAACTCCGACGAAGGGAGCCGACATAACCAGAACTGTTCTGAATCCATTCAAAGCAAAAGCCAGAATGAGGAGATTTTTTGGTCCACGGACTCCGGCAAGCCGGCCGGCCAGCGGCATGGCGGCGAGTTCCACCACGGCTGGAATGGCTCCCGCCAGACCGATACCTGTCAGATCCAACCCCATTACATCAAGGTAAAGAGGCTCAAAGCGAAAGAGAGCCTGGCGGAAAATCCCGTGTAAAAAGAGCGCTGCCATCGCACCGGCCAGAAACCGGTCTTTCTTTATAATACCTGAAATACTTATTAACCGGAGCTTCGTACTGATGTTGTTTCGCTCTGTTTCTGCTGAGCGAAACGTAAAACCCTTTCGCAGAAAGAACAGCAGAACTGCAGCCATAAAAAGGAAAATGGCGTATCCATTGAATAAAGCACTTGTTCCGACACGATCAGCAACGGCGCCGGCCAGGTGTGCCGCGAGTATCCAGCCTAAGGAACCGAATACACGAATACCCCCGTACCCCCAGCTATTTTCAGTTGTTTCAATCCTCCCCACGGCAAACCCGTCAATCATTGGACCTATTCCGTCTTCTGAAATCCTCATCACTATGCTGGCTGCCAGGATGACGATGAGAGGTGCATGACTCCCCATGACAAGAGCCGAAAGGACAGCCAGGCCGACAGCGATGGATAAATAGCGAAGCTCGAATCGGGATTCATCAGATACATGGCCCCAAAACGGCGCAGTCAGCAACCCCGCCAGAGAATGAAATGTCAGCAGCAGACCAATTTCGGTTCCACTCAATCCCTGTTGCTTGAAGAAAACCGCAAGGAAAGGAATTACCATGCCGAAGGCACCGAAAAGCAACAGGTAAAAGGCTCTTACGAGGGTCAGCTTCTCATTCAAGTTTTTATTGCGCCGGCGGTAATACCTTTCTGAATCTGACTCTGGAAGGCGAAATAAATCAGGAACATCGGGGTGGCAATCATGGTGAGAGCGGCAAGCTTCAGGGCGTAATTCGCCGAGTACTTCGTTGAGAAGACATAGAGACTCGTCGTCAGGGGACGTAAATCGGCATTCTGAACCATCACGAAGGGTATCATGAACTCGTTCCAGACCCCGATGACCGTGAAGGTGATGACCGTTGCAATAATCGGTACCGACAGCGGCAGGATTATCAACCTGTAGATTGTGAATGTCCCGGCCCCTTCCAGATAGGCGCTTTCTTCAAGGCTTGATGGAAGGCTGTCGAAGTAATTCTTGGACAGCAGTATCGAAAGTGGCAGTCCGATCGCCGAAACCGGAAGTATAACCGACCAGAGACTGTTCAACAGACCCATCTGCCGGAACATGATGAACAGACCCACCAGAAAACTCTGAACCGGGAGAATGAGGCCGAGAAGGAAGAATACGTACAGGGCCTTCCGGCCGGAGAATTCCAAGCGGCTGAAGGCGTATGCCGCCAGGGTGGAGAGTACGACGACAATCACCATGGATATTGCCGTTATGGTAAAGGATATCAGGAAATGCCGTCCCATATCAGCCACTTCCCAGGCGGTAGCGTAGTTGGAAAAATCGATTTTTGTCGGCAGGCCGAGGGGATCGAGGATAATCTCTCCATTGCTTCGCATGCTGGAGGAGTACATCCAGAAAATGGGAATCAGGTAAGCCAGCAGTACCAGGACGAAAAGAGCCCTGCCCAGGTTTTTTGCAAGGGTTTTACCGAAGGTTTCAGTACTCATCAATTTCCCCTACGAAGCGTTTGTTTCCAAAATGTATGATTCCCATAGTGAGAAGCACCACAAGAGTCAGGACAACGGAAAGAGCAGACCCGTAGCCGATGTCTTTGTGCTCGAAAAAGGTTCGAATCAGATATGTAGGGAGCACAACTCCCGACTGAAGGGGATCCCGTCGGAGAAGGATCTGGAACAGGTCGAAACCCTTGAATCCTCCCGTGGTGATAACCAGCAGGGCCAGCATTATCATGTTCTTGATGAGTGGCACCTGAATACGGAAAAATATTCTCATGGGGCCGGCACCGTCAATTTCAGCCGACTCGAGAACTGAAGTGGGAATACGGCTCAGGCTGGCATAAAAGATGGTCATGAAGTATCCGGCGAAAATCCAGCCGGAAACGATGGATACGGACAGCATGGTATATGGCGGTGCGAGCCAGACCAGGGGCTCAAGACCGATCAATTCCCTCAAGGCGTTGAGAAGTCCGCCGTTGGTGGCATACATCTGCCGCCAGAGGGTTCCGATGACGATGGATGGAAGTATGACGGGAGCAAAAATAACGGCCCTGAATCCGAGGGATCTCTTCATATTCTGGGCGATTCCCGCCAATACGAGGCCGATGAATCCTTCAAATATGAGGGTGAGGCCGATATAGACGAAATTGTTCCTGAATGCCTTGACGAGAACGGGGTCCGTGAAGATTCTCCCATAGTGTTCAAGTGTTCCGAAAGACTGCGGTATGAATCGACGCCATTCAACCAGGCTGGAGACGAGTGTCAGGCCGATCGGAAAGATCATGATGAAACTGAAAAGCCCCAGGGCCGGTAGAACAAATAGTATATGCCGGTTGTTTTTCTTCTTCATAGTGAACCTCAGGGCAAGATACAGGGGATCGCCAGGCGATCCCCCTTCATTAAGTCAGTCTAAAACGGGTTATTTCCTCAAATGAGCGATCTTGGCTTCCGCCGCGGTCAGGGCATCTTCGGGCGTCTCGATATTCTCAAGCACCTTGGCGATGGCTTCATAAAGCGCGAAGGCCATCTCAAGATTGTATCCTGTATCCGGTGGAGCAACGATGACGCCGCCGGTGGCCAGGTCTTGAACCGTTTTGGCAACAACGGGATTGGATGTATCGTTGGCGCCCTTCATGGTAACGGTCCCTTCGCCTTCCAGGGAATGGCGTCTCTGGTTTTCCGCACTGAACATGAGGCGTAAAAACTCGTAGGCCAGCTCTTTGTTTTCGGTCTTGGAGTTGACCATATAGCCGGTATTCAGCCCCAGGATGGATTTCTGATCGCCCTTGCCGCCGGGGATGGGAGGAACCATAAAGTAGTCATGCCCAAGCTCG
>DAOVYP010000248.1 GCA_030635565.1 Spirochaeta sp.
AATCATGACTTCGTTACCGGGATATATTCCCATCATGTGCATAATTACAGCTTCCGCATTTATTTCAACAGGATGTGCCACAACAGGTTACGATAATCAGGTGAATCTCAGAGACGGCCCTGATGCCGCAGCAGTAGTGAAGCCGACGGAAAGCGGCGGCATGACGTCAATGCAGATAAAGCTGGTCGATGCCGCTCATTGGGCCAAAGGTCGCAACGATGTCTCATGCGGCGGCAGGGATTTTTCCATGGACTGCAGCGGGGTGGTATCCGCCGTCTACTGGAAAGCCGGTATCGATCTCCAGGCAGCCTACCCGCTTTATACGGGAAGCGGGGTGACCAGGATCTATCGCTATCTGGAGGACAAGAAGCTTCTGTACAGGCCTGATGAACCGGCACCGGGTGATATCATCTTCTGGGACAATTCATACGACAAGAACGGAAATGGTTTGGCGGATGATGAACTCACTCATATCGGAATGGTGGTAGCCGTCAATCCCGAGGGGGATGTCACCTACATACACCACGATTACATCAGCGGTGTGATTTTCGCCAGTATGTATCCGCCGGACCCCTCGGATAAAAGTCGGAATAACGGCATGCGCATTCAGTCACTCGGACCTACGCCCGACGGCAAGATGACCGCCGGCGATCTGTACAGGAAAGCAGGCAGGGGCTGGGTGCTTGAACCGGCGGGCTGACAGCCGATATAACGGCGTTTGCCGTCGTCTACAAGTTCCGGGCCGCTGTTTCAATGATATCCGCAACCTCTGCCGCATCAAACCGGTCGGTATCGACTACCAGATCGGCCAGGGCATAATCGTTGTTATCGATATCATAAAGTCTTTTATATCGGTCATGATCCCGTTTGTCCCGGGCTGAGGTTGCCTTTATCTGATCTTCCAGAGAGCCGCCTTCCCTCATCAGGATGCGGCCGGCCCTTGTTTCGGGAGATCCGGTGAGGAATACCTTCAGGTCGGCATCCTCCAGCATCCAGATGGCCAGCCGGGATCCAAGGACGGACGGCGCCTCCATGGCCATGGTAACCTGAGTCCTGTCGACCCTGAGATCGTCTTCATCAGCGGTTTCGGCACGGCGGCACACATCATCAAAGCTGATGCCATCCTCTTCCGCGATACTGCGAAATGTATAATTCACCAGTTTCAGACCCAAACTGTCGGCGAGTATCTGGCTCACAGTAGTATTCCCGCAACCGCTGCGGCCGGATATGGCGATTCGTAATCCGGCCTTACTCGACATTGCGCAGCTGCTCCCGCACCTTCTCCAGGGCGTCTTTCATGTTAACCACTTCCCGGCTGATGTCGGCCCGGGGGCTCTTGGATCCGATGGTATTAATTTCACGTCCCATCTCCTGGGCCAGGAAATCCAGTTTTTTACCTTTGGCTCCCTCGGCTGCACTTTCCTCACGGAACGCCCCGATATGAGCGCCAAGTCGAACAATTTCCTCATTGATATCGGTCTTGGCGATCCAGGCGGCGGTTTCCAGGAGAATGCGCTGTTCCCCGGTATCGTCTCCCAGGATTTCCAGGAATCTCTTTTTGAGAGTTTCTTCCACTTCCCGACGCAACTCCGGAGCTCTTTTTTCCACCTTCACCAGCGAAGCCTCGATAGATGCCAGCTGCGACTCGATATCCCGGGCCAGTTCAATCCCTTCCCGCTCGCGCATAAGCTTTACCTGGACAGCGGAATCGGACATCAGGGGTTCAAGCAGATTCCAGTACACCTCCGTATCCCGAGTGCGGTTGGCCTTGAGCACACCCTCCTGCCTGATGAGCATGTCCAATGTGACTTTTTCATCCCCATCCAGGACAGCGGACAGATCTTCCAGGGCGACTTTCCATGCCGCCGCCGCCGTCCGGTCAACAGAAACCGACAACTGCTCTTCAATGTCCCGAATACGAACCGTCACTTCCAGACGCCCCCGGACAAAGGAGCCCTGCAGACTCTCCCGGATTCGACTTTCAAGTACAGACAATGAAGGAGGCAGGGAAATTATCATGTCCAGATAGCGCGTATTGAGAGATTTGATCTCAGCCGACATATGAACACCGGCTCCTTCCCCTTCGGCATATCCGAATCCCGTCATGCTGTTCATCTGGAAATCTCCTTCAGAATCCGCTGTCCCAGAGGCCAGTTATTACCAGCGCCGAGGGTGATGAATAAATCACCCGTCTGCAGTATGCCGGACAGTTCTCCAGCCGCTTCATCCAGGGTTTCACAATACAATGTCGGATATCCCGGCCGCCTGGAGGCGGCCTTCTCCCATAAAATCCGACCTGTAACACTGCCATCGTACTTTTCCCTGGCCGATGCGTAAATCGGATGCAGGATAAGAATATCCGCATCGCCGAAAGAATCGGCGAATTCGTTCAGAAGTGCCGCGGTACGACTGTATGTATGAGGCATGAAATCCACAATGAGACGCCTGTCGGGATAAAAGGCCTTCAGCCCTTTCAAGGTTGTTGAAATTGCCGTGGGATGATGTGCGTAGTCATCCATCACCATGATTCCGGCCGTCTCACCGACTATTTCGCTCCGCCGCCGGCTCCCCCGGAAACCGGCCAGGGCCTCAGCTGCGGCATCCACATCGAAATATTCCGATTCTTCCCGTTTCAGCAGGTAAGAGAGGGCCATGGCCGCGACGGCGTCCATCACGACATGACGGCCCGGAACCGCCAGTTGGAATTCCCGGTCGAATGCCCCGATATGGAAACTGTTCTTTCCTGCGGCAGGTTCTCCCGGTATGATTTTCCACGCTCCCCCGGCACTCTCTCCATAGGGATACAGTCTGATATCCGGCCGTTTCCCGGCAAAAATCGTCGCAATTTCCAATGCACCGGAATCATCACTGCAATAGATAAGTTCCCCACCGTCGGGCAGTTTATCGAGGAACTCAAGGAATGCCGCCCTGATGGATTCATAGTCAGGATAAAAGTCCTGATGATCCGGTTCAACACTCGTGAGGATGATGCGCCGTGGATGGTAGTGCAGAAAGTGACGGCGATATTCGCAAGTTTCCGCCACCATGAACCTGTCTCCCCCCGTCCATGTCGAGCGGTTACCGAAACCCGCAACAGCACTTCCGACGACTACGGTTGCCGGCGAGCCCAGAGCCCTGAGAACGATTCCCGCCAGTGCGGTAGTTGTGGTCTTGCCGTGGACACCGGCAACCGCCGATGCGTCATACCTTGCAGAAAGATCACCCAGAGCCTCAGGATATGTGAGCATCGGAAGGCCGCGGTTCAGGGCTTCGGCAACCACCGGGTTCGTCCCGTCGTAAGCCGCGGAACGGACCACGAAAACCGTATCACCATCAAGTGAATCTTTCTTGAAACTCCGTACGTCTACACCGAGACCTGCCAGGATGCTGTCTGTATAAAAAACCTCATCGACGTCGGACCCGGTTACGACGGCACCGGCCGAAACCAGCAACTCGGCAAGGGCGCACATTCCGGTCCCCTTGGCACCAATGAGATGGATGGACATCCCTTCAAGTTTTTCAGGCAGCTGCATTTACAGAATATATCCCGGCGGCTGCAGCCCGGGCAAGGAAAATTATGAAAGGTATCATACCCCCAGGGCAGAGCCCTGGATCAGGAGTCGCCATGGGCGACTCCATTCCGCGGCAAGCCGCGGGGTTTGAAACCTTGCTTTCCCTGCACTCACTCGGGAATGAAACAGTAGTTTCACTCCACTCATTCGATTGGGAATCAGCTGACTACCCGGTCTTTTCCCGAGTCCTTGGCCATGGACAGCCTTTCGTCGGCCTTTTCAACGAGCTTCATGGCATCGTCAATTTCCAGGCTGTCGGCAACACCGCAGCTTGATGTTACGGTAAGATCTCTCAATCCCATATCCAGTTCCCGAAAATGCAGCAGCAGGTGTTCGGCGATTTTCCCGGCCTCATCGGTTTTTATCCCGGGTAGAACCACCAGGAATTCCTCCCCGCCGTAACGGCCAATCTCCCCGTCGGTACCGACCAGGCGGGTCAGGAGGTCGGAGGCCGCCAATAGAACATCATCTCCGGCTTGATGCCCGAACTTGTCGTTCACCATTTTGAAATTATCCAGATCGAACAGCAGCACCGATACAGGTCCACTTTCGTCGGATTTCATCTCATGTTCCAGAAACTCATGAATCGACCTGTGGTTCCACAAACGGGTGAGACTGTCCCGTCTCGCCATCTCTTCCATCTGCCGGCTCTTGTCTTCCAGTTCCCTTAAGAGAACAAGATGCTTCACCACGCCTTTCACCCTGGTAATGAAATTCCCGGCATCAAATGGCCTGATAATGGAATCATCGGCTCCAATGGCCAGGGCATGGGCCATGGTAAGCCGGTTTGATATGTCCGAAATCATGATGATGCCTCCGAAATGCTCCCTGCCCTGAATGGCCGGGAGTACTTCATCGACTGTCGTCTCCGGCAT
>DAOVYP010000354.1 GCA_030635565.1 Spirochaeta sp.
AAATAAGACCATTTCGGTGATTTACGGCTGAATAAACCGGACTCTGCGAGGAATCCAGGTGAGTAGTTCTTTTTCAGAAGGAAGTTGTATAGCCACTCTCCCTCGGATGGTGCCCAACCGATTCCGTAATAATCTGCGGTTTCATTGTTGATTCCCCGGTCTTTGAGATATTCACGTGCATGTTCAGCATCAGAGTGGTTCAATATAAGCCAACGAAAGGTGCTGGAAACCCTTTTGTACAGGTCCTCGAGAGCCCGCCGGTTATCCCGTCGCTCTTTCCCCCCCTCTTCCTCGGGTATTTCAACCCCTGCCTTTTCCGCCAGTTGTCTGACCGCTTCCGGGAAACTGAGGGATTCCATTTCCATCAGAAACTGATAAACTCCGCCGCCCTTCTGACAGCCGAAGCAGTAATACAGATTGGTATCAGGACTGACGGAGAAGGACGGAGTTTTCTCGGTATGGAAAGGACAAAGCCCCCACCATTTGTTTCCCTTATGTGACAAGTTCACATAGGTACCCACAATATCCAGGATATCAATCCTGCGGCTGATATCGTCAATAACGTTTTCAGGGATTCGGCCCGCCATATTCAGTCCTTGACGACGTATTGATTCAGGTAGGCATATCTGGCATCCAGGTGATCATTGTAATCCCGTGTAAATGTATGAGTACCGGCCGCAGGGTCCTTGACGACGAAGAACAATGCATCGATATCAGCCGGATAAAATGCAGCATCGACAGCTATTCGGCTTGGAGCGGAAATCGGACCGGGTGGGAGACCATCATCGTAGTATGTATTGTATGGTGACGAAATATCCAGATAACGCTCGAAAATACGTCTGTTGAATTGAAGATATTCACGGCGAAAGGGCTGACCGATATCTGTTTCTTCAATCGTGTAGACAACAGTCGCACATGACTGAAGAGGCATGCCCTCTATCATCCGGTTATTAAATACGGCGGCAATCATCGGAGCTTCCTCATTCATGCGGTACTCTCTTTCTACTATCGATGCGAGTGTCACCTTCTCGTGCAGCTGTGAAGCTGTGAGCTGTTGCCAGGATGGATCTATTTCATCCAGAAGTCCGAAAAAACTGTCGCTCATTATCCTGACAATAGACTCAGCAGTTTTTTTTGAAGTTTCAGAGCTGTCGTCGATTGGTGTTTCGATTTTATACGTATCCGGAAACATGTATCCCTGCAGACCTTCGGGGTTAGTCTTCACCGGATAATCGGATGCCAGGTCGATAATGGCCTTCAGAACATCCTCTGAACGGGCCAGACCCGCTTCCTCTACACGATCGGCAATGCTGGTGGATGTCAATCCCGGAGGAATCGTGAGAGTTGTATAAACCCGCTGTGCTCCCAGGGGTGAAGTCAGACTCTTGATGATTTCTGACGGCTTTTGTCCGAATTGCAGGGAAAATCGGCCGGCCTGCAGCGGAGGCACCAGGCCCAATCTGCTGATAATCCTGAATCTCAGTGAAATATATCGCCAATCATCAACCAAACCGTTGTTTTCCAGTTTTTCCGCGACGGTTGAAAAATTATCCCCGATACCGACGATGATTTCGCCGGGCGCAGTTCCATGGTCGGCCGCAGGGGAATCCAGAACGAACCAGAATACAGCAGCTCCCAGCATTATCAGAATCGGGATGGCGACGAGTAACACCAGAATAAAACCGCGGAATTTTCGTCCCGATGGGCTACTCATTCACAACCTCACCCGAGAGATTGATGCAGTTCATATCATCGATGGACAAATGGTCCCAGAGACCGGACTCCAATCGGCGCATCAGAGAAAGCAGACAGGTATCAAGATCTTTTTCATGCGTATTGAGGAACGTCCAAAGGCTCTTGGCTTCATTCTCACCTATGACAAAGTTCAGATCAGAGTTCAAATTCATGCCCCTCCCGGGCAAGATCGATTTCCAGAGAATTTCCGCCCTTATGCTCAAGACGGCTGTCAAACCACTGTGCGGATCTGAGAATCCCCTCCATATCAGCATCAGTATTCAAGGGGTCATGGTGAAAGAGATATAGCTTGCGAATGCCGAACTCCCTCACGAATTCAACCGCCAGACTGTAGGATGAATGACCCCAATTGTATTTTTCAATTGCTTCACCAAGGGTGTATTGTGCATCAAGCACGATTGCATCAGCACCCTGAAAGTAAGAAACATTTTTATCGGTTCTCTGAAAATCCTTCTCGGTCAGTTCGGTATCTGTAGAATATATAAAAGATCTACCGGCTTCGGAAACCTTGTATGAGAAACAGCCGTTCGGATGATTTCTCCGAATCCAGTCGATCCTTGCCCCGCTGAGGGTGAGGCTTTCGTTCCTCTTCAATACCCGGAAACTGATATCGGCGGCAAAACTGTCCCACCCGACTGGATGATACGGTGTATTCATGAACTTTGCGAGAATCCTGGCCATAGCGGGATACGGGCTGTAGAAGGTCACCTTTACCCGAGGATTATACATGGCCCCGAAATAAGGGAGACCCAGTAAATGGTCATAATGGAAATGGGACATGAAAATATGATATTCCCGAATGTTTTCCCTGAATTTCCGCGTCCTATTCTCCAGTTCCCGAAGTCCTGTACCTGTATCGAGAACGATCATGGTGTCATCTGCGGTACGTACTTCAATACATGCGGTGTTACCACCGGCCGTTCCGAATAGTTCTGGTGGAAGATTGGAAAGAAAGCGCTGACGTGTCTCGGAATTAACCAGATCTGCCGGTTTTACCCTCTGAATGATTGCAGTGAATTTGTTTCGAAAATCCTCCGGGGTTAAAGGAGTCGGGCTCGATCCCCTGACTCCCCAAAAACGAACAATCATAGCACCTCCGTAGCCAATACTATCCTATCGGGTTGGGGATATCAAAACTTCACGTTCACGCTTTTTTAACGCTGAAGAAATTTCCCTGACTGAATGCCGCTTCCCCTGGTTTATTCCAGGGCATTCCTGCGCTTCACGATCCCAATCTTCAATGGACGCCATGATGGCCGGCCAACACGGATATGTACGGCACTGCAGAGGCCTGGCGTTATATATCGAACACCCCTGATCCCAGAAGACACAGTCATGTTCAGGCGTCTCCAGAAGGCTCAGACGCGTCACGATACCAAGGTCGACTGTTCTACAGTATTTTTCAGAGAAAACCTGTTCTGTCATTTTTTTTATCTTTGCCAGCCCGGCCAGATCTTCAGGAGACAAGAAAACATACCCGGGCTCATGTCTGCAACAATGGCCGCAGGAGGTACAGGAGAATTGTAGTCCGTCTTTCCAGAACGCTTTATCTTCCTTTCCGTAAGTCATGTGATTTCCTTGAAATTAAAAAGGTCTCCCGGAGGAGACCTGATTTAATAAATGGGGAGAGAAGGATTTGAACCTTCGAAGCCGAAGC
>DAOVYP010000544.1 GCA_030635565.1 Spirochaeta sp.
GATATCAGAAGAAAAAAATAATCAAGGAGTTCTTTCATGAACATCGGATTAATTGGACCCGCGGCTGCTCTTGGTCTTGCCGCAATCGGTTCCGCCCTCGGCACCGGCGCAGCCGGTCAGGCATCGGTGGGGGCATGGAAAAAGTGCTTTGCGGCAAATAAGCCGGCACCTTTTATGCTGGTGGCCTTTACCGGAGCCCCGCTTACCCAGACAATTTACGGATTCCTGCTCATGCTTTTCATCAGTGGAAGTCAAAAGGATTCACTCACACTCCTGAGTGCCGGTGTCTTCGGTGGACTGGCAATGGGATTTTCAGCCTTAATGCAGGGAAAAGCGGCAGCAGGTGCCGCCGATGCTCTTGCCGACACAGGGAAAGGAACCGCGAACTATTTTATGGTTATCGGTATTATCGAGACAGTGGCTCTGTTTGTGATGGTGTTTCTTCTCCTTATGTTGTAAAAGGACTATTTCGCGGATATCTGTATCTGTGTGGTATGAAAATCGGACGGTTTGCTATTGGGCGGCCGTCCTTTTTTTGTATAATGGGAAGAAATGAATGGCTTCATACCCCAGGGCTCTGCCGCAGGCAGGGTATGATACCATGCTTTCCCTACACTCATTCGGGAATGAACAAGTTCACTTCTCTTATTTCGTTTTGGGAATCAGTAAAGTGCGGGAGGTTTTAGTCCCATGTTTAACATACGTATCCGCCTTCTTGCGCTTTTATTATTGCTCACATTTACCCGGTGTTTAAGCGCAGAGGAACCGGCGTGGATTCTGCTCGAGAAGGGTAAGGCGGCATTTGACCGGAGAAATCTGACCGAATGCCTGGATTACTTACTGGAAACTGTGGAGATGAACCCCGATTATCCGGAAGCGGAATTCTGGCTCGGCCGGGTATACGAGGCTCAGGGACAGCCGGTACTTGCCGAAGAACAGTATCGCAGGGCCATTGACATCTCGATTTACTTGAGAGTTCCCGAAGATAATATTCTGTATAGATATACCCTGGCCGAATTGTTGATGAATCTGGGGGCCGACAGAGCACTTGAGGCGGAAGCGATCCTGTTCGGAATCGCAGATGGTGAGGGTGCATCCCGACCATCAAACCTCGCTCTGGAACATCAGTATATGAAATTGATAACCGAGCATGGTCTTGATGAGCTTGTATATCTTTATCGTGACGAGTTGATCACTTCCCTTAAAGCCAGAAGGATACTGGCGGAAACGGCATGGGATGCCGGACGTTACCGGTCTTCATTACTCCATTCCACCCGAACGGTTCTCTCTCTTCTTACAACGTCCGCTGAACGTTATCGATTTGCACATCCGGAATGGCGCTTTGATATTGATCCTCCGGAAGATGCCGATAATCCTGACAGGGACGTTCGTTATTCCGACAGGTCGGATGGAGTCGTCGATCTGATTGAACGTGTGTATGAAAGTGATGAAGCGTTGGCCCGATGGCTGGAACGGGAAGGTTACTGGCCGCAATTGTACCTTGTTTCCATTTCCCTGTTTGCCGAAGGGTTCGGGGATTCCGCTGAATCCATCTGGAAACTCATGGTGATCACCGATCAACTCAGCGGTTCATATCTTCCAAGATCTGAAGCCGGTCGATGGGGCAGACTGGCCGTTAAACAACTTGAAGAACCGTTTATTTCGGTCGGTTCTCTTTCACCTTGAAATTCCACAGGGACATGAATGGATAAAATCATCATCAAGGGAGCGAGGGAGCACAACCTTAAGAATATAGACATTGAGCTTCCCAGGGATAAACTGATTGTGATTTCCGGGCTGTCGGGGTCCGGTAAGTCCTCTCTGGCATTCGACACTGTGTTCGCCGAAGGACAGAGAAGGTATGTGGAATCGTTATCGGCCTATGCACGTCAGTTCCTGGGCCGTATGGACAAGCCGGACGTCGACTATCTGGAAGGACTTTCTCCGGCAATTTCAATTGAACA
>DAOVYP010000226.1 GCA_030635565.1 Spirochaeta sp.
ACAAACGCTGTTTAATACCTGACCCGGTCATCCGGCGGTGCTTGAGAGCTGTGTGGTTTCCGGCTAGACTGTTAAGCTATGGAATTCGAGGTAACAGCAATACGCAAGCGGCCCAGGACTCTGGGAGAAATGGTCGGCCAGGACTTTGTGGTTGCGACACTGGGCAATGCGTTATCGTCGGATCAGGTGGCTCATGCATATCTGTTTTCCGGTCCCCGAGGGACCGGGAAAACTTCCACGGCCCGGATTCTGGCAAGATCGCTGAACTGTGAGCATGGACCGACGGCCAACCCCTGTGGTACCTGTCCGTCCTGCGTTGAGATCACCAAAGGATCCTCTCCGGATGTCATTGAGATAGACGGAGCTTCGAATACCAGCGTCAATGATGTCAGGGAAATTAAGGACGAAGTGCTTTATGCGCCCCAGAGTTCTCCCAAGAAAATTTATATCATAGACGAAGTCCATATGCTGTCCAACAGTGCATTCAACGCCCTGTTGAAGACTATTGAAGAACCACCGCCATATATTATCTTCATTTTCGCGACAACCGAAGTTCACAAGGTTCCGGCAACAATTCGTTCTCGATGCCAGCAGTTCCGCTTTCGGCTGTTTTCGCCGGAGTTAATCCGGGACAAGCTGGTTGAAGCCTCCGGAGAAATGGACCGTGAGTTCGAGAATGACGCCTTGTTCTGGATAGCCCGTGAAGCCGGCGGTTCAATGAGGGACGCCTATACCCTGTTCGACCAGGTACTCTCATTTTCGGAAGAAAAAATTACCCTGACGGAGATAAGGGAGAAGATGGGCCTGGTCGGGCTGGAAAGTACCGCAGAGCTGCTGGATGCCGCATCGGCGGGCAACCGGAAGCGTGCCCTGGAGCTTCTGGATGAGATTCTGAGTTCCGGGACCGCTGTGGAACAGGTTCTGGTGGAGTTGGCGGATTTCCTTCGCAACCTCACTCTATTGGCCTATGGGATCGAAAAGGAATCACTTCTGGGGCTCAGTCCTGAACGGTTTCCGGAGGGACCGAGGAAGGCCTGGGATACGGGTCGTCTGGAAGCGGCTGCCGAAGATGCTTTTTCCCTGTACCGTGATATTCGTTATTCCCTCAATCCCAGATACGAGCTTGAACTTTTTATCGGACGCCTCTGCAGCCTCACCGATCGTCTCGGACCGTCGGATGTTCTGGAAAGAATCACAATTCTCCGAAACGAACTGCAGAGTGGTGATTGGTCAGGAGATATCGAGGTCAAAAAAAAAACACCTGAATTCGAGCGGTCCGCCGAAGAGCTGAATACTGCCGAAGGGACTGCAGATTACCGGGATCAGGAGGCGGAACGCTTCTTTTCCACGTTCCGCAGCGGCAAAAAGTCCGAATCACCACCTGAGACGGATGGCGGGGTTTCTCCTGACGTCAATGTTCCGGCCGCTATCAGCGAGTCCTCTTTCTCTCCGCCGCCGTTAAAGAATCTTTCTTTATCCGTTCCGGATGTTTTAGAGACTGGAGAACCTGTCTGCGCCGTTCCTGTCGATATCGGAATGAATATCCCGGATGCGGTTCTCACGCCGGAAGAGCGGCAGTCACGACTGATCGGGGAAGTTCGCCGCAGTAATCTGTCCATAGGTACTGCCCTGGAAAAAGCCTGTCGATGGGAATGGACGGATCACACACTTCTGCTTATTTTTAATTCATCCTATGAAGCCTCGGTAGTAAAAAATGAAGTAGAGACCCTGAAAAGAGCCGGTGTCTCCGCCGGATTACCATCGTTTTCAGTTGATATCAGAACCGAAGCTCTCCGGGAAGAAGAAGAGGAAAATTCGGAAAGTCCGCGGGTCGAGCTGATCAGGCAGGTTTTCCGAGGACAGATAATCAAAGGATAAAACTATGAACCCCATGGATATCATGAAAAACCTCCAGAATCTTCAGTCGAAAATGGGTGAAGCCCAGGAGAAGATGAAGACTCTGAGGGCCGATGGCGCATCAGGCGGCGATCTGGTGAAAGTGACAATCGACGGAACGATGGAAGTAGTCTCGATGTATATCGACCCGATTGCCGTGGATCCCAGAGATGTGATGATGCTGGAGGAACTGGTTGGAGCCGCATTCACCGACGCGGTCCGTAAAATGCGGGAAGTTCTTCAGCGTGAAATGTCACAGTTGGCCGGAGGCATGAATATTCCACAGGATTTCATGGGCGGCCAGTAGGTGGAGCGCCTCGATCGGCTCATCACAAATTTCTCCCGGCTGCCGGGAATCGGAAAAAAGAGCGCTTCAAGAATCGCATACTGGCTTCTGGAGACCGACAAGGGCTTCGTTGAGGGTTTTTCAAAAGATCTCGGAGAAATCCGGGACTGCATCGTCCGATGTCGGGAATGCGGGAATTACGCCGAATCCGAACTGTGTGATGTTTGTGATTCACCGGTTCGGGACAGGTCGTTGATGTGCGTCGTGGAACAATCCAGGGATGTCGCCACCATAGAAGCCACCGGTGAGTTCCGTGGCTTATACCATGTTCTTCACGGTGTACTGTCGCCGCTGGACGGTGTCGGTCCGGAAGAGCTGAGTCTGGGTAAAATGCACGCCCGTATCAGGTCTGAAGGCGTCACGGAGGTGATTGTCGCTACCAACCCTACACTGGAAGGCGATTCCACAGCGCTCTATATCGTTAGAATGCTCTCTGAGGACGGTCTCAGGGTGAGTCGAATCGCCACAGGACTTCCTGTCGGCGGCGATATGGAATATGCCGATAAGCTCAGCGTGGCCAGGGCCTTAAGGGCTCGGCAGAATTTGTAGTTTTTGACCGGAGCCGAAGCCCTCCGGGTATCCCCGCCTCCTTTGGAGATGGAAAAAAACGCAGGGCATTACCTGAATGAATTTTCTCAGAAATCCGGCGGCTTCAGCAGCATCGTAAGCCCCCATGGGGGCGCAACCCGTAAACCATCTGTCCGGCAGATGGAGGTTGTCATCTGATGTTCTCAGCCGACCGAGACGGCAGGGAGAATTAAAGACCGCGGGAACGCGGCCTTCGTCTTTTCAATCTATTTTACAGCTTGTCAATGAGCATCGAGCATTTACCCGAAGGTATGGGAAGCGTTTTCTTTTTTCCTTCATCCAGCAGATGGATGGAGAAATAGTACAGTTTTTCCGACTCGAGGCGAATTTCCCAGCCGCGGCTGGACTTGTTGCTCACTATGGTGATGCGGTTCCGCTTCAGGGACAGATCTTCGATACCCATCAGCTCAAGGGTCGGCACGAACCAGTCGACGGTTTTTCTCGGCAGGCTCACATACAGGCCGACGATATTTTCGATCATCAGGGCGATGGTTGTGAGGCCGGCATATGCCATGTTCAGGGGTTTGTTCCAGGCGTCGTTTTCTTTCCAGACCGCCGGACCGTCTTTGAAGGGCTTGTACGCCTGCCAGAGAGTTCCCTTCTTGTTCCCGTCGGGATGAAAGGTGTCAAGAACGAAGTACATGTGTCGGATCGCCGCTTCTCTGGCGAATTCGTATTTTTTATACTTTTCAAGACCCTTGATGACCATATAGGTGTAGAAGGGTATAACCGATCCCCGGGCACCGGCGCCATCCTCATCGAATGTCGGTTCGTCTGCCGCCAGGGTGGGGAAGGGATTCTCGGCTCCAAATACCTTGGGGTCCTGAAGCTGGTCAAACAGGCCTTCAGCCCTGTCTTCATTGGGAATTTCTGCAAGCAGAGGCCAGAACGCGGCGATGGTTTTCACCTTTATCCGATTCTCATCGGCATCAAGGTCGTAATAGATCCTGTCATCCGGATCCCACATGAGTGAATTGATCCGGGATTTCAGCGAGAAGTACTGCCGCTTGTAGCGGAATCCCAATTCTTTATCATTCAGGATATCCGCCAGAGCCGACATGTACAGCGCATTAATGGCCACCTGGGTGTTGAAATCCAGGGGATATTTCACATTGTCCCGAGGAGCGTTTTCCATCATGGTGGCTTCCAGCGGCGGGGCGTACATGCCGTTTTCTTCCTTGAAGTTATCCGCCAGCCAGTCATGGTAGGCCATGAGGGAGGGCATCACTTCCCTGACACGTTTTTTCGCGCCCACCTTGTGATACAGGTTGTATTCAACCCAGGCCAGCAGGGGTGGAGAGAGCCCATCCGGATTTCCTTTTGTAAGAACAGGTTTTCCTGTTTCCAGGTCGTAGGTTCCTCGAATTGCTCCCGATTCTTCCTGCAGACCGTAGAAGTTGTCCAGCATAAGATGGACGGGATATTTCTTGTTGAAATAGACCAGGAAGAAAGAGGAGATGCAGCTTTCGTACAAACTGAGGTAATTCCCTTCATGGTATGCATAGAAGGGATTTTTGATCCCTATGGTGGAATCGGCCTTGCGCCAGAAATCAATCATCCATGCCCATGAGCGGTCGTAGATATCCACGAAATCCTGGTCATAATAATGAACTAGAGGGAATTCCTTTTTGAGCACTATATCTCCTCAGCGGATGAAAAAAGCAACATATCTTGTAGATGTCCGGAATTCAAAAAGCTTAGTGCAAAAAATACCGAAATACAACGTGGAGAACAATTAATTTCGACAATGTTATGACAAAAACACCCGGAGCTGCCGATCTCAGGATGTTTTCTTCCGGAAGACGAAAAATTGCCGTTTATTTATAGGCCGGGAGCATCAACGGTGCTGGATCAGCCGGTGTAGATTTTTACGGTATTTTCCGA
>DAOVYP010000221.1 GCA_030635565.1 Spirochaeta sp.
CTCCAGGAGCAGACTGTCGTAGAGTCTTCCCACGGGATCCTCGATGAGAGTGTTACGGAGCTGCCGGTTCAGGTTCCAGATCCTCTCCGCCAGGGAGGAGGTGAGCCGGGAGATAATTCTGGGCTGCTCCACCACCATGCCCTTGAAGTTCGCACGGTTCACCGCCATCAGGATGGAATCTTCATGGGCGATAGCCGAGGCACTGCGCGGCTTGTTCTCCAACAGAGCCATTTCACCGAAGATATCACCGCTCTTGAGGAGGGCCAGCAGGACTTCGTTGTTGTTCACAATTTTGGTGATCCTGATGCTGCCCTTCTGGATAATAAACAATTCGGGGCCGCTTTCACCCTCGGCGAAGAGCATCGTGTCTTTGGGATACTGACGGATGAACTTGGTGGTATCGGGGTTGAGGTTGGCGGTTTTCGCATAGGGCTTGATTCTCGCCATCCTCTCCTTGGCTATGGCAACATTGGATCCCTGGGGGTTGGTGATGCAGTATTTATAGTAGGCATAAAAGGCCTGACTGAACTTACTCTGCTTGGCGTAATACTCACCGACATGAAAAAGATGCCTCTCGTCGACTTCCACAGAACTCTTGAAGGTAAGCAGGGTGAGGGCCTTGTCCAGTAAACGTACCTGCCGGGAAAATCCGTTGATGATTTTCATTGCCACCGCGGTATTCCGCTCGATGAGAAGGGAATACTGGTCTGAGCGGACGGTTATCAGGGTACAGTCGTCCAGGGCCACGGCATTGTCGATATGAGAATGATTACTCATGGTGGAGACGACGCCGAAGAAATCACCGGGTTTGAGAACTGATTCGTCGTCCTCCTCAGGTATCTCCATATCTTTCTCGATCCGGACCCTGCCTGAGCGGATGATATAAAAAAGATCGGCTCTCTTACCCTCTATGGTGATGTAAGCGCCTTTATTGTAATTTACCAGTCCCAGCTGTAAGGAATTACCCATGCCGTCTCCAAGGGGATTTTCAACAATTGATGCACTCATTCTAAGTAGCCGGAGTGAGAATCGTCAAGCGAATAGCTTATTTCATTACATTCCGGGGTACACAGGAAAGCGGTCACAGAGGATTTTCACCTTGTCGGCGATGCTTTTAAGCTTTCCTTCGTCGCCGCCGGCCTTCAATGCGTCGATCATGTAGCCGGCCACTTCCGACATCTGCTTCCTCTGCAGGCCGCGGCTGGTGATGGCCGGAGTCCCGACACGGATACCGGAACTTATTCTTGGAGGCTTGGGATCGAAAGGAATGGCGTTCTTGTTCACCGTCATACCCGCCAGATCGAGCCAGGTTTCGGCCTCCTTGCCTGTAACCCCCAGGGGACCGAGGTCGACGAGCATCAGATGGTTGTCTGTACCACCTGATACCAGCCTGACTCCGCCGTCAATCAGGGAGCCGGCCAGTGCCTTTGCGTTTTCCTTCACCTTTTTCTGATAATCCTTGAATTCAGGCTGCAGAGCCTCTTTGAAAGCCACGGCCTTGGCGGCGATGATGTGCATCAGCGGACCGCCCTGGATTCCCGGAAAAATGACACTGTCGATTATCTCGCCGATACGCTTGGTCCGGCCCGATTTCGGCGCCACGATGCCCATATCATTCTCGATATCTTTACCGGCGAGAATCATACCTCCACGAGGACCTCTGAGTGTCTTGTGGGTCGTCGTGGTAGTGATATGAGAGAGGAGAATCGGTGAGGGATGCTCACCGGCGGCCACAAGACCTGCTATATGGGCCATGTCGGTGATGAGCAGGGCCCCGGATTCATCGGCGATGGCCCGGAATCGTTCAAAATCCAGGACACGGGGATAAGCGGAAGCACCGGCGACGATTACCCGGGGTTTGTGCTCAAGAGCCAGGCTGCGCAGCTCATCGAAATCGATGGTTTCCGTATCCTTATCAACACCGTAACTGACGATATTGAAGTCCTTCCCGGAGAAATTGACCGGGGATCCATGGGTGAGATGGCCGCCATGGGCCAGGTTCATACCCAGCAGGGTGTCCCCGTGTTTCATCACCGCCCGGTATGCCGCCATGTTGGCCTGGCTGCCGGCATGAGGCTGGACGTTGACAAACTCGGCTCCGAAGAGTTCTTTAGCCCTGTCCCTGGCCAGGGTTTCGGCCACATCCACATACTCGCAGCCGCCGTAATACCGTTTGGACGGATACCCTTCGGCATACTTGTTGGTCAGAACCGATCCGACGGCCTCAAGGACGGCACGGGAAACGAGGTTCTCCGAGGCGATGAGTTCCAGGCGATCCCGTTGACGGGACAGCTCATCGGTCATGGCTGCATGCAGTTCCTGATCGAATTCGGCGATTGTTCTGTTATCGGGCATGATTAAAGGCCTCCGGGACGAATAGAATATCCCGCAGTGAGAGAGGTGGCAAGTGGACTCGTGTTCAGTTTGATCCAATGAACAAGATCACTCCCCTCGGTCCGATTGGGAATAAGAAGCCGTAACCCGGGGAATGGGCCAGAAACTCTTATAGCTGTCCAGATTTCCCGAGACTTCTTCCCAGGCACCCTGAAGGGTGTATATCCCGTCGGGTATCCGGAGCTCAGGGTCGGGTTGGAGAGGTCCTGAAGGCAGAACACCCCGGGAGAACGCGATATGACGTCCCTCCAGACCTCCGAAATAGTAATCGGCGGCTTCCCCGTCTACGCCGGACAGGACGATATTGTCACCGCCGTCCCCCAGAGCAGGGTCGACGGGAATCCAGCCGACACCTTCCATCCAGACCTCTGCCCACCACCAGGAACGGGTGGTTCCGTCATTCAGGACAATGATACCGCCCACCGGCCTGGCGGGAATCTTCGCGGCCCGGGCCATTGAAACAAAAAGATAGCTGTAGCCTTCACTGTCCGCCGCAGCAGTCGAAATATAATCCGGGATCACCCGGCTTGGCGGATTTTCGTCCCAGGATAACAGCTCCAGAATATAATCATAAACGGCCCGGGATTTTGACCAGTCGTCCCTGAGGTTTCCGATAACCCGGGCCGTTGTTCGTGGTACCAGATCGGGTCTGATCCACTTGTCGGCGACAAGAGCATCGGCGAGCTCCGGGTGTGAGGGATCGTAGGATACCAGAAATTCCTTTACTATCCCGGCCCTGAGGGGAGTGGCTGTGACAATGATCTGCCGGGATACTTCCCTGCTGCTGCCGGGCTCCAATTCATCCATGCGGTACGTGGCGAGATTTCCTTCGATTCTCAACGGTACAGGGGTGCTGTCACCGGACCTTACAAGTATGACGGCCTCCCCCTGTCCCGAACCCGGCTGGGGTGAAGGGATGTGCAGATAGAGGGAATTGCCCGGAAAAGATCCGATCCTGTCGATAACGATATCCTGCCGAAGCGACCACTGAACGCCTACTCCGGTCTTCAGAGAACCTGCACTCCGGCTTAACTCGATGGATACGGGATTGCTGAACTGTCCGCCCTTAAGCAGATAGATATTCCCTGTGGATGAGCCTTGAGGAATCCAGAAGCGTACCAATTTATCGGTCCACCGATCGATGGCCATGGCTTCAACATATTGGGTGAGATCCGGCTCCTCGGTTCCCAGCAGTGAAGATGAATCGGACCGGTTCACCCAGATCCGCCCGCCCCCGCGCCGGTTGCCGAAGCCTTCACCATGAAGAGTTACCAATGTACCCGGTCCGCCTGCAGGGGGCTCAGCATATTCGATGAAAGGAGCACCTGGAAGCCATGGACCATAGTCAACCCTGGGAAATCTTGAAGCATCACCGAGAACGACGCCATGAGAGGTTCCGGACCGTGTTTTCACCTTGACAAGAACGGCACCGTCATTCCGGGGTACTCGCGCCAGGATTCGGGTATCATCCCATTCGATAATCCCGCTGGAAGTCAGGGCATTCGGGCCGATATAGAGCTTGGATCCGTCGATACCATCTCCGAAATACCTTCCGCTTATCTCCAGCTTATCACCGGAGGCGGCCATAAGGTGGTCCATGCCGATGATTTCCGGTTTCTTCTGATAACGGAAGAATAGTATGAGGAAAATCCCGATGGCCAGACCGAACAGCAACACAGGTGTCCAACGGAGAAATTTATTCGTGCGCATGCTCACAGAGTCAGGGGTCCTCCCCCGAAAGATCGAATTGGGCTGATGAATCAAATGCGGATTCCAGGGCGGCGCGGGCCTCTTCGTCCAGGGTTTCCAGGTAGGGGATGATATTGATGGCCATTCGCACTTCCACGGGATTATCTTCTGTTCCATCATCGGCCCGGCCCAGAGGATAGTAATACACTTCATCCCGATACGCCACAGGCAGGCTGGAAAGGGCGCTGGAATATTCCCCCCCCACCCAGGTTTCACTCCGGGCAACGAGAAACAGCTTCCCATCCTCCGCCGGATACAGGGTGAAATTCACCTTCAGTCTGGAGTTCTCTCCCTCAAGGCTCACCGCCACCGCTCTGCCCGGGATGGTGATTTTCTCGACTCTGGTATTCCACAGTTCCGCATCACTATCAGGCATACTGACGGTGACATCGACAATGAACAACAGAGCGTCTTTGAGAAGTTTGTTGGCGCTGAGGGAAGACTCGGAACCACCCTCCTGGGCCGAAATCACGGTAAATGAGCCGAGAAGCAATACAAGTGTGGTAATGAACAGGCGGGTGCAGCGGTTTGACCCCTTTATGAAAGGGGCTTTCTCACCGGCACTCGCTCGGGAGTGAGCTGGCTCACTCCTCTCGTTTCGTTTGGTGATGAAAAGGACTTTCTCACCGGCACTCGCTCGGGAGTGAGCTGGCTCACTCCTCTCGTTTCGTTTGGTGATGAAAAGGACTTTC
>DAOVYP010000548.1 GCA_030635565.1 Spirochaeta sp.
GCAACAATAATGGAAACAACCCCGGTGGCTTTGGCCGTATCAATGATGACGTCCACCATCTTCTTCCATCCCAGAACACGGTACACCAGGATGCCGATTCAAATTGCCCAGGCACCTGCAAGTGCGCCCGCCTCGGTGGGAGTTACGATCCCGGTGTAAATTCCACCCAGGAGTATAACCGGAGTGAACAATGCGGGCAGGGCTTTGAAAGTCTGGACCATGAACACCCTGACAGGGTATCGCTCACCCTTGGGATAGTTCCGCTTCTTTGCTATGTAGGCGATATACGCCATGAGGGCTACAGCCAGAAGAACACCGGGGACCATTCCACCCATAAAAAGGGCGCCCACGGACGATCCTGAAAGGAGTGCGTAGAAGATCATGGGTATGCTTGGGGGGAACACCGGTCCGATGGTTGCCGAGGACGCGGTAATAGCGCAGGAGAAGCCGTCGTCGTACCCCTCTTTCCTCATGGCTTCAATTTCCATGAGGCCAAGGCCGGAAGCATCCGCGATGGCGGATCCGGTCATGCCGGAAAAGATGAGCGATGCGATAACATTCACATGCCCCATCCCGCCTCTCCATCGCCCGACAATCGTATTGGCGAATCGGAATATCATATCCGTAATCTCACCGGTGTTCATCACCTTGGCGGCGAATATGAAGAGTGGAACGGCAATAAGCACAAATTTGACGTTCATCTGCGACAGGAACTGTGTCGCCATCATGCTCACAGGTGCCGCCATTCCATCGGCAAATACAAAATAAAAAATTGAGGACATTAACATCCCGAATCCGATGGGGATTCGAAGGATGAAAGTAGCGACAAAGGCCGCAAGGAAGATAATCAGCGGGATATTCACCTTATACCTCTCCTCTGAACAGTAATTTAAGATCTTTTACAAGTTGGATGGCAAACCTGAAGATGAGAATAGCCATCATGATGACAAACGGAAAGTATGCCCAGTTCATGGGAATAAGTAACACATTCGACTTCTTGAAACCCATGAACTGCACGTATTTATATGAGGGATATAAAGCGATACTGAAGGAAGACACCAGGAGAATATTTGCGATAATTCTCATGATAAGCTGACCTTTCGGCTTCACCTGATCATAGACGAGTGTGAATCTGATATGCTCATCATCTCTCTGTGCATAACACACGCCGAAAAGGATGGTCCAGAGATAGCAGAACAGGGACAGCTCCATTGGCCAGGTCAGGGGTACAATAAAATATCGGAAAAAAATCTGGATAAGAAACACAACGAAAAGGGTTATGAATGTCAACGACGGCAGATATATTTCGATAATATCAAGTACAGTTTGTCCACCTCTTTTGAGAAGGTGTTGTTTTGGAGCAGACATAGCGCCTCCATGCATCACTTCCGAAAATGATTCCCAAACGAAACGAAACGAGAGGAGTGAGCTTGCTCATTCTGTCGGGATCGTTCCTCGGCTATCGCCTCCGGTACGACCCTTAATCCGAGTGAGAGCCGGGAAAGCAAGATTTTATACCCCGCAGCTTGCCGCGGAATTGGAGCCGCATGAGCGGCTCCGGTTCCAGGGCTGAGCCCTGGGGTATGATACCTTTCATTGCGAAGCCCCATCGGTTTTCGATGGGGCTTATTTGTCAATTTTACTTATAAATTACTGAAGAGACTGAATCATATCGTAGAAATCCCAGTCCCAGTCTCCGGAAACGTTCGCACTCTCATTCTGGTAAGACCATTTTGCATATTCCTGGAACGCCGCCTTGTCCGGATCATCGATGAAGATGATGCCCTGATCTTCCAGATATGCCCGGTCATCCGCTTCACGGCTTTGCTGCAGTTCATCATTATACTGTCTTGCAAGTTCTATCGCTTCCAGTATGATGTCCTGGTCTTCCTTGGAAAAAGAATCCCACCGTTTCATCTTGATGCTGGGCCAAACCGTATCGAC
>DAOVYP010000306.1 GCA_030635565.1 Spirochaeta sp.
AACACTTCCGGGTTCTCCGGGAAAACGTACGATGGCGTTTTCGGGAGTCACGGTCAGGATATTCCTGACATTGATGATATCCACGGCCATGTGGGGAAGATAGCCACCGGTGCCAAGGCTGGAAGGTCGTAATTCACCGAAGCCGCTGGAAATCATGAAATCCATTCCTCCGGCCTCTTCGCCGTCCAGACGTACCGGAAACGACAGTCCGGCTACCGTTGACCGATAATCCGACAGTGGTACGATATTCGCCCTGTCCACAGCCATGATGGTTTCCGCCTGGGCATTGTCTTCAGGCATTCTGGAGAGCTGATAAATGATGTCTCTGTAACTCCCTGAAGAGTCGATCCTGTCTGCAAGATAGTTATAAGCCCTCTGACGGGAATAATCACCCCGGGGAAGTTCTTCAGCCTGTTGCCTTACGGTCATGGCCGTATTCTTTCGACTGAATTCGAAAGCCATTCTCTCTCTCTGAACATCGTCCCTGAGCTGCTCGAGTTCACCGTCCATGGCTTCGAGGCGATCACTCAGTATTTGAACAGATTGTGTTTGCCGAGTCGAAGAAATTCCGATTGCCGAGTTCAAATCGCCTACGAGCCGAATCATGCGGTGATATTGAAGAGAATTGACGGCGGCCAGGATGAAAAAAGCACATAGAAAGAATGCCAATCCGGCAACTGATCGGAAATGTCTCGGCCACAATCCCGCGCTTGGAGGCGGAACAACCGGATCGAGTACCCGGGCCTTTGGAACTTCAAGAATGGATCGAGCAGTCTGTGGATCTTCAAGACGGCCGATGGTTTCCTCAAGCTCATCGTTAATCCACTCTTCTTCCAGGGCCTCGTGATTCTTCTCAGCTGCCTCAAGACACCATTTACCATCCTGTGCCGGGGAAAGAAGCCAGTATCGAACAACTCTGGATGCCTGATCTGTAGCGGTTACAGTTTCAAGCAGAGTAATGTGAGATCCGGCTCTCTGAGCAGTAAGAAACCAGGAGACAGGCCGCCCGTCAAGGCTGGTACCGGATTCGGTACCTCCGGACCAGGAGCCTTTATCTCCCAGGAGATTTTTCAGTAAACCGGCCAAACGCGTGCTGAGTCTTTCGCGTCGGGTCATAACTATCCTCCGAGTTCTTGGGCCGCCCGGGTGATCAAATCCTCGGTTTCTTCCCATCCGATGCAGGCATCTGTTATGGAAAGACCGTACTTCAAACTGGAGAGATTTTGCGAAATATCCTGCTTGCCGGAGGCTATATTGCTTTCAAGCATAACGCCCCTCACCGAATTATGCCCCCTGATCCTCAAATCCAGTGCAGCCCGAAAAACACGGGACTGCCGCTTATGATTCTTTCCGGAATTGGCATGCGAGCAGTCGATGACAATGGAAGGTTTAGTGCCGATGTCCGACAGCAATTCTTCTGCTTTTTCGATGTCTTCTTCGTAGTAGTTAGGACCGCCGGAACCGCCGCGCATGATAATATGGCCGCTGCGGTTGCCATGGGTCTTGAATATGCATGTTCGGCCGTCCTGGTCGATACCGATAAAGCTATGACCATGCTGGGCCGATTGGACGGCATTAGCGGCTTTGGACAGATCTCCATCAGTACCGTTTTTAAAACCGACAGGCATGGACAGGCCACTGGATATTTCCCGATGGGTTTGTGATTCAGTGGTCCTGGCCCCGATGGCCGACCAGGATATCAGATCGGCAATATACTGGGGTATAATCGGATCGAGAACCTCGGTGCCGGCCGGCAGACCCATCTTCCCGATCTCTATAAGGAGGCGCCGTGCTTCCTTGAGTCCTTCTTGAATATTGTATGATCCATCCAGATACGGATCGACGATAAAACCCCGCCATCCCAGACTGGTTCGGGGTTTCTCGAAATAAACCCTCATCACGACATTCATTGATTCTGAGTATCGATCCCTGAGAGCTGCCAGCCTCCCGGCATAATCCAATGCCGCATCGGGATCGTGGATTGAACAGGGACCGGCAATTACGAGAAACCTGTCATCATCATGATTCAATATTCTGATGATATCATCCCTGAAGCCGATTATTAACTCTGCAAGTTCAGCATTGACAGGTAATGCGGATTTCAGGTTAAGAGGGCTCACCAGAGGAAGCTGGCTTTCTATGTTTACATTATAGATATCACGGGGCATAAATTTCTCCGTCCAATTACTATAATGCCGTTGTCCATGACTGTTAAGGCTCTTATTGAACCAGTCTGATGCTTAAAGTGGAATCAGTCCGGTTTGACTGCAAACATCAGTGAGAATTGCCATTTCTACTATTATTCCAACGATCTAAATCCAATATTTTCAATGTTTGGCTGATAAATGCTTCATTTCTAACGTTTATTACTCAATATTGTACATCACAATTGACCAACATTCTACAATCAACTATAATTTCATCATATTGGAGGCAACATGATCAAGAAAATGAAAACTGCTGCCGAAGTGATGCTCGACGTGCTCTATGAGAACGGTGTGAGACACGTTTTCGGCATACCCGGCGGGAATTCCATTCCCATTTACGATGCATTAACCCATCATCCCCTGAATCTCATCCTGACCAGGCATGAACAGGGTGCCACGCATATGGCTGACGGTTATGCCCGCTCCAGCGGGAAAATTGGTGTTGTTTGTGTTACCTCAGGACCTGGAGCCACGAATACCCTCACGGGAATCCTTACAGCGATGATGGATTCAGTTCCCATGCTGGTTATCACCGGTCAGTCAATCACACCGAATATCGGTCTAGATGCTTTCCAGGAAGCCGATATTCTCGGCATGTCATTTCCGGCGGTTAAGCATTCCTACATGGTAAGCGACCCGCAGGATATCTCCCGAATTATCAGGGAAGCCCTTCATATTGCCACCTCAGGCCGTCCGGGCCCTGTCCTGGTGGACGTTCCAAAGGATATTTCGGCTTTTATGATCGATCCCGAAATTGAATATGAACAGGATCTGCCCGGGGTTAAAGAGACACCGAGCGCAAAATCGGAAGATATAAATAAAGCTGCGGAGCTGATTAATCGGGCTCTCAGACCCGTCATTATTGCGGGACACGGTATCGTCCTTTCAGGCGCCGGCGAGCAGCTGATGCTGATGGCCGAAAAAATGAATATACCGGTTACCACCACATTGCTCGGCAAGGGTGGATTTCCCGACACCCATGAATTGAGTCTCAGTATGCCCGGCATGCACGGAACGGCCTATGCAAATAAGGCCCTCTCCGGGAGCGATCTCATCATCGCCATCGGCGCACGCTGGGATGACAGGATTACCGGAGTCCCTGAAAAATTCTGCCCAAATGCGCGAAAGATTCATTTTGATATCGATCCGGTTGAAGTCGGTAAGATTATTAACGTCGATTGTTCAGTTGTCGGTGATGCCGGAGCTTCCATCGAAGCCCTGCTTCCCCTTCTCGAACCCGGTGACATCGGCAGATGGATTAAACAGATAAATCGCTGGAAACGGGATTTTCCCCTCAAATACCGCAAGGAAGGAAAACTCAGGGCCCAGCACATCATAGAAGAATTGGCCACCATGGCGGGAACCGAAGCGGTGGCCTGTACCGATGTCGGGCAGCATCAGATGTGGGCGGCTCAGTTCGTTAAATCCGAAAAAGGTGAGAACTGGATCACTTCCGGTGGTGCCGGCACCATGGGTTTCGGCCTACCCTCCGCAATCGGTGCCCAGCTGGCAAGACCGGAGTCGTTGGTTTATACCGTCGTCGGTGACGGCTCATTCCAGATGACACTCTGCGAACTGGCCACTGCCGCAATCAATAAGCTGCCGATTAAAATACTCATCGTGAACAACCGCTATCTCGGCATGGTCAGGCAATGGCAGCATATGTTCTATGAAAACCGTCTAACCGGCGTCGATCTGGAAGGGAACCCCGACTTCATGAAACTGGCTTCG